>JASFFJ010000768.1:0-3732 GCA_050124355.1 Desulfobacterales bacterium
ATTCAGCAGGCAAACGACGGCAAGATCCCCAAGCCCAAGAAGGTGATGTGCGCCAATCACGATTCGGCCCACATGGGCTTGAAGGCGCGCTATCGCGGCATGAAGGACGCCATGGAAGCAATTGGTGTCGAGGTCGAGGAGCTTTTCATCGGTGCCGACCCGGCCAAAGCGCGTAATACCATGAAATCCTATCTCTCCGCCAACAAGGACGTAAACTACATTTTCACCGTGGCGTCGTGGTCCTCACCGTGGGCCTGGGGCGTGGCCAACGATATGGGCCTTGATCCCGATGTGGACAACAAAGGCATGACCATCATCACGGTGGATGCGAGCCCCATCGCCCTGGGTGGTATCAAGCGCGGTCATATCCTTGCCTGCAACAGCCAGGGCTTCTGGCTTCAGGGCTATATACCGATGGAGTGGCTCTACTGGTACCATGAACTGGGCTATAAACCGCAGTCGGATATTATTACCGGTCCGGTCATTGTATCTAAAGCCAACATCGATCACTGGGAAAAGTTCGTCCGCAAAATTTTCGAGAAAGCTTACGACGACCAGGATACCTGGTAGAAGATATGTCAGGGAACTCGCTTCGCTCGCACCCTGACCTACGAATGATGAGAATGTTGGAGATAATCGGTGACCCAGCCTTGATAAACTCGTAAAAAGTCAATTCTTTCGCGTTACTGTCATTCCGGCGAAAGCCGGAATCCAGTAAAATAAATGGGTCCTGGATACCGGATCCGTCATCCCGGACTTGATCCGGGACCGGCATGACGACTCGACGACTTTTTACGAAACCGTCAACCTTGGGCTTTATAAAATAACCGGGCAGCCGGTGTTCATCACGGTCGTGAGTCATCGTCGGATACCGTATCTCAAAAAGCTCGTAGGTCAGGTTGCGCCGCAGGCGTTACCTGACTTGAGAAAATATCCTGTATAAACCATTCAGTTTCTTTTTTGATCAGACTGGCCGTTTTTTTGCCGGCGGCTGGACTGACATCTGAAAACTTACTCGCATCGAGACGAATAATAATAGGATAAGAATTAAGCGCCTCGACATGAAAATTCTCACCACCCTAGTCTGAACCTATAGGAAGGGAATATCACATTATGCAAGAAATAATGAAAAGATTCTCCAAGCGCCAGGACTTCGGTGCAATTGTGAGTGCCGGCATCATTTTCGTTGTGTTTTCGGTCATCGATCCTTCCGGCTGGCTCTCTCTGAGCACCTTTGGAAATGTTTTTCATTTCAGTGCAATCCTGGGATTTTTGGCGATGGGAGAGGCCCTGGTTCTCATTACAAAAGAGATCGACTTGTCGCTGGGATCGATTTACGGACTTGTGGGGGTGGCATTTATCACGCTGGCGGAATCAATGGGAATTGTCGGGGCTTTTTTCGCCGCCATGGTCCTTGCGCTTCTGCTGGGTGGCATAAATGCTTTCATCATCCTGAGAGGAAATCTTCCGTCCATGATCGTAACGCTGTCTACCTTGTTTGCCTATCGTGGCATCATCTACATTTGGACGGGCGGTTCGATAAAGTCTTTTTCCGAAGCGGCGCGTGCTCATTGGCTGACGCGGCTTTTCGGCGGAGAATTCTTGGGGATTGAAAACGCAGTGATCTGGGCGCTGTTGGTTCTTTTAATCCTGAACACCCTGCTGCAGCGAACGCGGACCGGCAATCATCTGCTCGCCGTAGGAGGGGATGCTGAATCGGCACTCTCCCACGGCGTCAGCCTGGTGCGGACAAAAACAAAGGCATACCTGCTGGCCTCGGGTTTGGCAGGGTTATCCGGAATTATCACCTTATGTGACAAACCACAGACACATGTTACCCTCGGCACTTTGATGGAACTTGAGGCGATTGCATCGGCGGTCATCGGCGGCTGTATTTTAACCGGAGGCCGCGGTTCGGTCATTGGTGCCCTGATCGGGGCCCTTATTATCACCAGCGTACGCTATGAGCTCATCGCCTTGGGTGCACCTTCGGCCTGGTTCATCACCTTTGTGGGGATTGTCTTGATCATCGCAGTCCTTTTCAACCAGGCACTGTCGCGGTGGTTGCGATCGTCCGCTTGAGAAATCATAAATTTCCATTTGAGAAAGGAGAACGATGATGAACGATAGCCGTCCACTCATTGAAATGAAAAACATTGACCTCACCTTTGGGACTTTCCAGGCCCTGACAGATGTCAGCGTCAGCTTTGACGCCGGTGAACTGGTGGGGCTCGTGGGCGACAATGGTGCCGGGAAAACCACCTTGATCCGCATCCTATGCGGCATGCACGCTCCTACAAACGGGGAAGTCTACTTCGATGGCCAAAAAATTAATCGATTCAATCCGCGACTTGCGATCGACCTGGGTATCGAGACGATTCAACAGGCCGTGGGGTTGTGCAACAACCTGTCGATCGCACGAAATTTCTATCTCGGCCAGGAACCGGTCAAACGACGCTGGGGTTTGCCTTTTTTAGATTTTGAAAAAATGCGTAGAAAGAGCGAAAGCGTCATTCGAGAATTTGGGTTGCGGGACAATGTGTCCCCGGATGATGAAGTAGAAATCCTTTCGGGCGGCGAGCGTCAGTCGATCAAAATCGGTCATGCTGTTGAATTTAAAAATCGTGTCGTTATTATGGACGAACCGACAAACCATCTCTCGGTGCGCGAGCGTGAGCATGTCAATCGTCTGGCTGTGCAGCTAAGAGACCAAGGCTTGCTGGTGATTTACATCACCCACGCGATTAACCAGGTACACGGTATCTCAGACCGGATCGTGATCCTCGAAAACGGTGTAAAAATCTCCGATATGAAAAGTCGTGATTGTACCGCGGAAGAGCTTATCGACATCATTCGCCACGGCGGCAGGGTGGGCCTCTCTGAAAATGGCGGATAACGGGATGAAAGGATTAGACAAATGACGGCTTCATCGTACAAGCAATTTTTCCGTCTTCACCATGAGATCCTCGTGGTGGGCGTCGCCATCGTTTTAGTTGCTCTTTTTGTGACCATCTCGCGCGGCCTGTGGGCCTCGCCATACAATTTGGCTTCCGTCCTGCAAGTCACAGCGACACTAGGTATCATGGCACTGGCCGAGTCTTTGGTCATCACCTCCGGAGAAATCGATATTTCCGTAGGCTCCACCTTCGGTTTTTCCGCAATTACCTATCTTGGGTTGGTTCCTCATTTAGGATCGGCAGCGGCATTGATTATCGCCTTGGCGGCCGGTCTTGGGATTGGGGCCTTGAACGGCTTCTTGGTGGTTTGGTTTCGCCTTCCGTCTTTGATCATTACGCTTGGCACATTGCTCATTTTTCAGGGGCTCTGCATTGCCGTAACCGCGGGCTTCTCCTTCTCGATCCCATGGGCCCAAAGAAAGAACTTTGCATATCAGGTGCTCGGCGGCGGCAATTTTTTAGGCGTCAACACGGCGGTGTTCTGGATGTTAGGGCTCTTTATCCTGTTTCAAATGATCCTTTTTGCCATGCCCTTCGGCAACCGTTTGCTGGCAGTCGGCGGCAGCAGTCAAACGGCTCACTCACGCGGCATATCCGTGAGGCGCGTCAAGTTCACGGCTTTTACATTGTGCGGATTGCTCGCCGGATTCGCCGGCGTACTCGAGGCAGGTAAACTCGGCTTTGCCGACGGCAGCATGGGGCGTTTGATGGAACTACAGGCCATTGCCGCCTGCGTGCTCGGTGGCTGTGCCCTGGCCGGTGGTCGCGTATCGCT
>JASFFJ010000769.1:0-3730 GCA_050124355.1 Desulfobacterales bacterium
AGCAAACTCATCAGATCGCCGAAGGTTACTACCCAAAGGGGGGCACCCTCCTCGACTTCCTCTTGTGGCAGAGAATCCTCACTCACTATGCACTAGCCTTTTTCTTGTCTTTTGGAACCACCTTCAAACGGTTTTTTGGCGAGAGATGAATTTTAAGCGTTTCTTGGAACACCATCCCGGATAAACCTCTGGCGATGCCCAGAACGGCATCAAGAATCAGGTTTTTAGAGATTTGCTCCTGTTGGCTTCTCAATGATAGTTTGTCGGCCAAGGGCAGACATACCAGATTGGCAATCAGCGCGCCGTAGAGCGTGGTCAATAGTGCCACCGCCATGGCCGGACCGATGTCCTGGGGATTGGACATATTGGCGAGCATTTGAACCAAGCCGATGAGGGTTCCAATCATTCCAAAAGCCGGTGCCGACCCACCCATGCCTTTAAAAACACCTCTTCCGGTCATATGACGCTGGATCGTCAGATTGATATCTTTTTGCAGCAATTCCTTGATTTGCTGTTCGTCAAAGCCATCCGCCAGAAACTGAAATGCCTTGGCCGCAAATTCATCATCCGGTTTTTCACTTTCTAGTGCCATCAAGCCCCTTTCCTTGGCGACTTTAGCGACTGAAACCATTTTGTCCATGATTTGTTCCGGTGGATCTATTTTAACTGCAAATGCTTTCATCGCCACCCGAATGGAATTGATAATATCCTTCATCGTAAATTTGATAAAACTGGTGGCAATGGTTCCTCCGACAACGATGAGCAAACCCGGAATATTAACGAAAATAGAAAAAGAGCCGCCGATCAGAATAGAGACAACCACCAGGATCGTTCCGCCGACCAGGCCTATTATAGTTGCAATATCCATATGGTCAGCTCCTGAATTTTATATGGGTCGAACCAAACATTAGAGGATTTTATCCAATTGACAGTCCTTCAAATCACCTGAAAGGAGATCGGAAATTAATCTGATTACCTGCTTTTGACACATAAGCTTAATTACCAGTTTTATCGGCCGACCATGTCAAAACTTAAATTAAAAAGCTGCCCTCATTTACAAAATGCGGAAATATAAAGGATCTGATTTTGTTATGGAAATTGAGAATTCAGAGTTGACACGGGTAGCAGTTTGTTTGTATTACCTGATTCGTGTCAACTAAAGCCACGTGAGGACGTCCACAATTTAAAAATAAAGGAAAGATTATGAAAAACCTGTTGATAGCTGCTATAATCCTGCTTCTATTTTTTCAGTCGGCTGCGGCCGATGATAAAAGTAAGATCGATAATTTATTGAAGACGAATCTTGACGCAGTATTCACCGTGCTGCAGAAAAAAGATCTTGACCAGCAGGCAAAAAATAAAGAAATCGTAGACATCGTCACACCGATGTTTGATTTTGACCTGATGGCTCGGCTGTCTTTGGGGAAAAAGCACTGGCCCGGATTGTCCCAGGATAAAAAAGAGAGATTCACAGAACTTTTTATCAAACGTTTGAAGGCCTCATATCTGAGTAATTTCACCCTGTATACAGATGAGAAGGTTTTATATGAACCTTCCGTTCAAGTGAAGGAAAAAATCCATACTCCAACGTACTTGATCTCTAAAGACAAGAAAATATCCATTCTGTACAAGTTTTATAACGCCCAGAAAAACTGGAAAATTTATGATTTAGAGATTCAGGGTGTCAGCATCATCCGAAGCTACCGTTCCCAATTCAGCAGTATCCTTGAAAGTGGAACTGTTGACGACCTTCTGCTGAAATTGGAAAACCCGACCGATAGCTAAAAATTTCGGTATTATCACAATCTTATTTTTCCGGTCCCACTAAAGGGAACATATTCAACAGCCTTGATCTAAAATTGCTATGGAGAAAAGCAACTCACTGTTAGCACGTTATTACGATAAAATCGTCCTGGAGCGACCACGACTTATATTATTGTGTCTTCTATTAGTGATTGCATTGCTTGGATACAAGGCAAAAGATTTTAAGCTGGATGCTTCGACGGAAACACTGATTCTCGAGACCGACGAAGACTTTATATACTCACGGATTATAAAATCACGTTACGGGAGTCTTGACTATCTGTTGATGATCTATACCCCTACGAACGATTTATTTTCAGATGAAGCACTGGCACAACTAACACGCCTGCGCGATGATCTAAGACAACTGAACGGTGTGTCATCGGTCATTTCTATACTGGATGTTCCGTTGCTGAAAAGTTCACTAGAGTCGGTCGGGGAATGGAAACCCGGTGCCGGTGTCCAGACGCTTGAATCACCTGCAGTGGACCGCCGGCTGGCTAAAATCGAGTTCAGAAAGAGTCCCCTATACCAAAATCTGCTTGTCAGCCCGGATCTGAAAACCACCGCCTTGCAAATAAAACTCCATACGGATGAACGTTTTCAGGCCAAGTTGATCCGTCGCGATATGCTACGGATTAAAAAGGCGGATCAACCGCTGACGGCAGATGAAGCAGTTGAATTAAAAAAAATAAGCGGACAACTCACAGAGCTCCGGGAAACAAACAAGAAAACCAGGCATCAGGATATAGCAGAAATCCGCGCAATTATGGATAATTACCGCCGGGACGCCGAACTTTTTCTTGGCGGTGTCAGCATGATTGCAGATGATATGATCAGCTTTATTAAAAGTGATCTGAAAGTATTCGGCATCGGTGTCCTATTTTTTCTGATTGTCACCCTGAGCATTATTTTCAGGAATTCCCGCTGGGTTTTATTGCCGATGCTTTGTTGTACTTTTTCGGCGATTTCCATGATGGGGCTTCTTGGAATGTTTGGCTGGCAGGTCACGGTAATTTCTTCCAACTTCATATCTTTGCAGCTTATTATCACGATGGCGATCACCATCCACCTGATCGTGCGTTACAAGGGCCTCGCATTGCGAAATCCGGCTTCTGAACAGCGAGCGCTTATCCTGGAAACCGTTCGTCTGATGGTGACGCCCTGTCTGTATGCCGCACTGACGACCATCGCCGGGTTTGCGTCGCTGTTGCTCTGTGATCTGCTGCCGGTCAAAACCTTTGGCTGGATGATGATCGCCGGAATAATAGTTTCCCTGGGAGTAACCTTTCTGCTCTTTCCGGCCGGGCTACTGGTGGTGCTTAAAAAACCTCCCCGGCCCGGACGGGTTAGGCAAAAATCACGATACTCATTAACTTTACTTTTGGCCAAATTTACCGGTGGACACGGTAGAACGATACTGGTTGTAAGCGGTACGGTTTTTGTCATCAGTATCCTCGGAATTTCCAGGTTGGTCGTTGAAAACAGCTTTATCGATTATTTTAAGGATACGACTGAAATCTATCAGGGTTTAAAGGTCATTGATCAAAAACTGGGCGGAACCTCTCCGTTGGATGTCATCATTGATATCGATCAATCCGAGGCATCTTCTCAAAGTTCTGTCTCCGGAGTCGACGCAAACGTCAACGATGACTTCGAAGAGTTTGACGAATTCGAGAGCGAAAAAGATGATGGGAAGTACTGGTTTACTGCCGACAAGATGGCAAAAATCACTAAAATTCATGATTATCTCGAAAGCCTGCCGGAAACCGGCAAGGTGTTGTCACTGGCAACAATGTTGAAAATCGCTGAAGATTTAAACGACGGCCAACCTTTGGATAATTTTCAATTGGCCCTGTTGTATAGTGAGTTGCCCGACAAGCTGAAAACCATGGTGATAAACCCCTATGTGTCCGTTGAACACGAC
>JASFFJ010000770.1:0-3728 GCA_050124355.1 Desulfobacterales bacterium
AAAAGCAATTCGACTATGACTATGGGGATGATGAATTGCGCCGCTGGGCGGATACCCACATTGCAAAAATGGCCCGGCAGGCACGCTGCGGCGCCATTTTTTTCAATAATCATGTCCGCGCTCAGGCCCCCCGGAATGCGGTAAGACTCATCAACCTCTTGATTGAAAGAGGATTGATGGAAAAAGAGGTTTAAGGGTTCAGAGTTCAGAGGTTCAAGGTTCTGCGCCGCCGAATCGGCCGTTTTAATCGCAAAAAAAAAAGAAATTTAGGTATTGAAATTTTTTATTACTGAAACCCGAATACTGACACCCCTGGCCCAGACCGAATGTTGCATGAATCTGGAAGATAAGACATTATTCGGATCTCCTGCAGTGAACAGTCAAAATCCTTCATGTCGCGCTCTCCGAGGCGTAGGATCTACGAGCCGGAGGCCAGGTCGGGCTGAAATCTTTTGAATCTTGAATTTACGCTTATTTTTACTACAAATTTTGTAGGTTCTTTAGATATCAGGGCCTCCCGAGAAGTTTTTCCAATTGAGGTCAGGAACCCTGAAATTGGTCAGTCCATTTTCGCAAAAAAAAGAGTGGGCGTACATGCGTTGGCTCGTCATGTAATGGCGTTGTCTGATGTACAACTTTATCAGCTCTCTTCAATCCGGCACTTCGTTACACAAATTGGCCTATTGGTCATTTCCCGAGATATTTGACAAGTTCCTTCCGCCACAGGGGGCTTTCCAGTACAAACAACAAAGCTTGATTAAACTTTTCCACGTGTGGACTATGATCTGGTAGAGCAAATGCGTAGCTCTGTTTCTCGAATTCGAAGGGAAGCACCGAAATTTTTTCGCGTTCATGGGTTTTGGAGAGACACGAAATCCCAACATCTGCCCTGCCCTGGGCAATTGACGCCAACATCTCATCGAGACCATATTCCTCAATACTGTACTCAAGGCCGAGTCCTGAAAGCAATATTATCCCAAAGAAATATGCTTAATCCTGAAAACGCGCCGGCGTCGTTCATGACGAAGGGCGGACAAACACGCGCTGCAACGCGTATCGGACGCTCCGCTGACTGAGCGCAAAACGGAGAAGGGACCAATAATGAAAGGGCGAGTACGAAGAGTACAGTCAGTGAGAATCTGAGCTTGAACACGAGGTGCGACATGTCATTCCTTTCAAAACAATGTTCAAAATAATTACAAATCAGCCGAATGCAACATCAATATAACAATATGGTTACCATGACAATTGTAAAAAAATATCGGCATCTTTAAATTATAAATTCTTTTGGATTTCATCGAAGTAGTCCAAAACTATAATTGACTTTGACTCATACTTTTTTGTGATTTAAATTCAGAATTAACGATGTGTCGTAAAATCTGATATTGATTTCATGGATCCTGTCAAAAGTAGTAAGAAAAGCCGTGAAAAAAGCTATCGAAAATATCAGAAGTGCCTCCGAGCTTTTAAAGGATTTTATTGTGATTATAAGAGGCAAAGCCATTTTCCTGGTCGGTTTTATCGTGGCCTTATCCATGTTGGAGGTTAACATCGGCCGCTATTGGCCGCCATTGGTGCCGCCGGCTTTAACATGGGGTTTGCACTTCAAGGCACTTTAAGCAATTTTGCAGCCGGCATTATGATCCTGATTTACCGACCGTACGACGTCGGTGATATGGTTGACGTCGCCGGCACATTTGGCAAGGTAGATGCCATGACGATTGTATTGTATCCACTACCTTAAAGAAAACCCGACAATCAAAAAGTGGTCGCAATTGGTGAACCATTGATCGCTCCCGCCACGCTGACGACCGCACCTATGCGGTGTGCTAAACCTGGAAAATTGATAAGAAAATGGAATCCGGTTAAAAATCCTAAAACGGGTGAACCAATAAGTCGATAAGATCAACAACGTCCTCTATTTTTCCTAAAATTTAACAAGTTATAACTTGTCGAGTTTAATTTAGGCAAGTTATAACTTGACAAACGCTCTACCGTTGCCTATACTCGTCTTGAAAGGAGCAATCCGATGTTTATAGGAAGACGAAAAGAGCTGTCTCTTCTTGAAGATGCCTACTCGAGCAATCAATCGGCTTTCATCCCCGTTTACGGCCGCCGACGAGTGGGTAAAAGCGAACTCATTCTGAAATTTATCGATCATAAACCTGGTATCTACTACCTCGGTAAAATGGCGCCGGCTGCCCTTCAGATTCGGGAATTCCTTCAGGAGGCAGCTCGAGTTCTTGACGAACCACTTTTATCATCCCTATCGACGGACAACTGGTCGGATGTTTTCACAGCAGTCACCAACAAATGCAAATCAAAAGAAAACTTTATTATCGCGCTGGACGAATTTCAATGGATGGCAGGAGCCAGTCCGGAATTGCCGTCGGTACTCCAGGAATTCTGGGATCGTTCATGGCGAAAATCCGGCAATATGGTGCTTATCATATGCGGCTCGTATGTTGGTTTTATGGAGCGCGAAGTACTTGGCCGAAAAAGCCCTTTGTTTGGGCGGCGCACGGCACAGATTCTTTTACGGCCTTTTTCGTATATTGAGTCAGCAGAATTTCATTCCAGATGGTCGCTTTTAAATCGTGCGCTGGTTTATTTCATATGCGGCGGCATTCCTCTTTATCTTCGTTTTTTTAAACAATCACAATCCATAGAGAAAAACATTGAATCGCTGCTGCTGGATGAATTCGGACCACTGTTTCGTGAACCGGACTTTTTATTGCGAGAAGAGCTCAGAGATGTGGGAAACTATTTTGCCCTGTTGACAGCAGTGGCAGCCGGATATGGAACCAATCAAGCCATTGCTGCACAGACCGGAATATCCGAAAGGAGCCTGCATTATTATATTCAACAATTAAATAATCTTGGGTATATTGGCCGGCGATTGCCATTGACAGGGAAAAAACCAAATCAAAGGCACGTTCGCTATATCCTTCAAGATCCATTACTGCGGTTCTGGTTTCGGTTTGTTTTTCCAAATCTCAGCTTTATTCAGCAAATGGGAGCTCAACGAGCGATGCGTGAGCGAATTCGCTCCGAACTCGACGCCTATTTTGGCCTGTGTTTCGAATGGTTGTGTCGCCAGGCATTGCCTCAAATATATGACCGTGAGGGCGTAAATGCTGCCTTCGAAATCGGGGAGTATTGGGACAAGCATGTGCAGATCGATGTAGTTGGCCTGCGGGACGATCATTGGACAGACCTTGGCGAATGCAAATGGGGGACTGTCCGATCCTATCAAAAGCTATTGGAAGATCTCGAAACAAAAGTGCGCGCCTATCCCAATACACGGGGGGCCACAATCGGCAAACGATTGTTTTTAAGAAAAAAGCCAAGCACTAGAGTGATGGAAGCATCTGGTGCGGACTGGTACGGCCTTGAAGATTTATATAAGGGGTGCCGATAATTCAAGCGTCATAGCTTTATCGGCGGCCTCACGGCGGCGGGTGGAGACCTTGATCTTCCGACAGATGTCATCGACGTGCCGAACTTTACACTTTCCAAACAAATTTTACATTAAATTTTACATTGACATTTACATTTTGACCGATTATATTGGAAATTAAGTTACATTCTCAAATCCGCAATTGGAGGTTTCCATGCAACCGACACTAACGGCCAAGCAACAGCGTGTTTTGGATTATCTGCAGCATGAAATCACAACCAACGGACAGGTTCCCAGTCTTCGTCAGGCGGCCGCGGAGCTGGGAGTC
>JASFFJ010000771.1:0-3723 GCA_050124355.1 Desulfobacterales bacterium
GGTTTTTGACTTCTTTTCGAATCCCGACATCCACATCCAGGTCTTTGTAGATGCGGCGGTCTATGATGCTGTCCCGAAAAACCTCGGCGACCTCTGAATTTTCACACCCCAGAAGGTTCATAAATTTCTGGCTGGTGTATTCATACCAGATTTTCTCTTTTTCCCCTTGCCAGGCAGCAATATACAATATGGCCGTGCTGCCGGTGTCTTCAAATCTCCGATAACGATCGATGTGTTCGGCCACGCGTTTTTTTAGTTCAACGCTGAAGTCACCAGAAAGAAGGATGTGTCCGCAATATTCCAGGCTGGGAACGTCGTTTAGATCGGAGATACTTTCCATATGTTCTTCAATCCCAGATATCGTTGATTGGTTGATTAGTTGATTGGTTAAGTGTTTGTAAATATAAATTTATCCCATATTTTCAAAATAATCGGACACTTCATATTTAAACAATTGAATCATTATAAAATTATAACTATAATTTACCTACTCAATCATTCAACCAGTAAACTAATCAACAAGGTCTGAATTCTGTAAAACATTAAATGTTGTGATTTGCTTAAACGGAAGGGCAATGAACAGATTATTTTTTCTGTACCGCACTGGGACGTACCGGAAAGAAAAAAAAGTCCTATAAAGAACTATAGCAGAGCGCTGCCAGAGGTCAAATTAAAATTCAGAACTACTGACACGTCGTAAAATTTGATTCAACCTTGCTGTCTGTGTTGCGCTGGTATTAATGGGTATCGGACAAATCGTTCCGAATTTTATTTCTTTTCTTATCGATCTGATATAATTTTTGTAGGTTACTTTTATTATCAGCGACTCCCTAGAAGCTTATCCGGCTGAAGCCAGGCGCCGTGAAATTCCACCCCATTGAAAAATATAATGATTCATGCGATAAAAAACCATTTCTGGTTTCATTTTTTGACCGCCGAGTGGAGAGCGGGCGCGCGCATGCTTTGCATCACGTTTCCTGCTGCCCCTCTAAAATTCCGTACGTCGGGTCTTCCCCAGTACGGCTTCAAACTGGAATTAAATTGCGACCTTCGCTGAAATACACAAGGATTAAGTGCGAGGCCCACATGCCCCCTGTACAGTACAACTTATACGCAACTAAAGCTGTGCCGCTCTGCTTCTGTGGCCCACTCGGGCATGTCCGGCGAAACAGGATAGCCACGGCGATCCAGTCCAGAGGCCCTTGGCTCGCCGGTGTGTTATGTTGTCACACCAGGTCATCGCTTACTATGGCCTCATCCGAGTCTGTCAGCCCCTTCCAATGCCTTATTTTCTTCGTCCATTGGATCTTTGCCCTACGGCCTCGTATGGGCTGGTACCGACAGATTCCCCAATTTGCTCCGCGTATCTCTAACTCCGTGCCATCTTCCGTACCCCGACGGCTCTGTCGAGTGCATCTGGTTGTTTCTTCCTCGAAAGTGATAGCCTTCGCCATTTTCGTAGTGGCTCGGCAACCGCATCCCCACAAACGCCGGTTCTCATGTGGTCGTGTAACGAGGCTACAAAGTTCGCTTTATGCTACGGCCCGGAGTCTTGTTAGCCCTTCACTGGCAAGGACGTTTACGACCGAGCTTCCGCCTGGCGGGTCACCCCGCTCAGACGTCGATTATAACTATTCGGCATACAACCAATTGCCGCAACCGGACTTTCACCGGCAAGATACGCGGCCCTATGGGCTGCGAACGAAATACACGAAATGTTTTGTTGGCTAAATTTGTCTTTTTTATTGTCTTTCGTGCTTTTTGTGGTGAAATTTATTCTTTCAAACAACATGAGTAAACAGTGATGAAAATGAAGACAGGTCTACATCCCTCCGCCATCGAAGCGATCGGAAACACGCCCCTTGTCGATCTGGCCAGAATAACCCGAGATGTGGATGGCCGCATTCTGGCCAAACTTGAATATTTCAACCCGGGCTTTTCAAAAAAGGATCGAATTGCCCGCCAGATTATTGCCGATGCAGAAACCTCCGGGGAGCTTGCTGCGGGTCAAACCGTCGTAGAACTGACCAGCGGCAACACCGGCACCGGACTTGCTATCGTCTGCGGGATAACGGGCTATCCTTTTGTGGCCGTGATGTCCAAAGGAAACTCGATCGAAAGGGTCCGCATGATGTCGGCCCTGGGGGCAGAGGTCGTACTGGTCGATCAAATGGCGGATTCCGTCCCCGGCCAGGTCTCGGGAGGTGATCTTGAGCTAGTGGAACGCGAAACACAGAGAATCGTTAAAGAACGTGATGCCTTTCGCGCCGATCAATTTCTACTGGAAAGCAATTTCCGGGCCCATTACCTCAACACCGGTCCAGAAATCATCCGCCAGTCCGGCGGACTCATCGACGTATTCTGCGATTTCGTCGGGACCGGCGGTTCATTTGCCGGCTGCACCGCGGCCTTCAAAGAACACAACCCCTCTGTAGAGTGCTTTGTCGTTGAACCGGAGGGAGCGGCTATTCTTGCCGGAGTGCCTGTGACCTATCCCAATCATCGCATCCAGGGGGGTGGCTACGCCATGTTGAATTTGCCGTTGCTGAACCCTGCCCAGGTGGATGGATATGTCACGGTCTCCGACCGGCAGGCCATCGAGATGGCGCGACGGCTGGCCCGAGCGGAAGGTATTTTTGCTGGCTTTTCATCGGGCGCCAACGTGGCTGCCGCCATAGAGCTGCTTGAAACTAATTTTGAGGGCCAGACAGCCGTGGTGTTGATTTGTGATTCGGGCCTTAAGTATTTAAGTACGGATTTGTGGGAATAGATTACATAGGTTGAAGGGTTCAGGGTTCAACGTTAACGGTTTCGTAAAAAGTCCTCGAATCGTCATGCCGGTCCCGGATCAAGTCCGGGATGACGGATCCGGCATCCAGAACCCATTGAATTTACTGGATTCCGGCTTTCGCTGGAATGACGGTAAAGCGGAAAATTTGACTTTTTACGAGTTCATCAACGTTCCGGGTTGAAAAAAATTCAATAGTGAACTGCCCCGCGGCAAGCCGCGGAGTATCATGTTTTAGGATTTAACTCACTTTTATCGCAGCAAGCTGTGGGGAATAAAACCCGGGAGAGATCAAACATAACCGTGTTTATCGCCGGCACACCGGACAATAGATGATGCTTTAAATTGTCCGTTTAGCACTTATGTTATTGCTGTTATATTGTTACCTGAAACAAGGAATTAATCAAATGAGTACATGCACCTTTATAGATTTTATGCAGACCCTTAGGCCCTGGCTCAATGACGACTACATCCACACAGCGCGATTCGATGATCGAGGAAATTTCACCTTGATGTTTGTCGATGGGGGCCAAAAGGTCTACCGGGTTGACGATTGTACAGCAGCCCAGCTAGTAGAAGCGGTTGAGCTGCTGAAAAAGAATGGTGTTTCGGTCTTAAAATAAAAAAGCTCTCTATTCGGTAAAAAGTTCGCCCATAAAAATAAATTTTACCTGTTAGTGAGCGTAACCATAGAAAATTAGCGGCATTTGCGGAATTTGTGACCAACGTTTGGGTAAACCCGGTTAGAAACAGTTGTTGACACATGGGAAAATCAGTGTTAGTTAATAATCATTATTACTAAAGACAGAGATGCTTCAGTTGGCAGACCATAAAGAAAGATTCAAAATCATCATCCAGAAATTAAGGGATAATGGCCACAGGATTACGCCCCAACGACTGGCTATCGTTAAAATTCTTGCCAAAAGTGATGGACA
>JASFFJ010000772.1:0-3722 GCA_050124355.1 Desulfobacterales bacterium
TGAGGCCGGTCCCGAACAAGCACCAACGAGCGTGTTCCGCCTCCAGAAAGCGCTCCATTGTGCGGGCGCCCTCGCGGCTGTTGAACAGCCGTCCGTAGAAGTGTTCGTTGTCGAGGAGGTCGTTGATATTGATGGCTCACATGGTCGGCTCCTTTCGCTTGCCGTTATGCCCTCAATCTACGCCGCCACCCGTACAATCAAGAACTTTTTTCTCAGTGGTGCACCCCGAGGTGCTCCCTCGTCGCAAACCTCATCTACCAAAATTAATATGCTTTCCTTCCTCTAAAACTCTGATGTGTGTTTGTTCAGAAGCCTATCGACACGTTGAAGATCAGGATCAGCTAATCAAAATTATATGGTTTGCCTTAGATTATGTAGATCGTGCCTACACCCAACATAAAGAAATTATTCGGGTTAAATAACAAAATATAAAACGGTTACGATTTTTTCTATCGGTAAGACATCTCAATATTTAGGTGTATGGTTTTTTTGCTGCGAAGTTAAGGATATTACTGCATATCGCAATAACACCAAATTTGCCCCTTTTAGAGCTTTTCAAGAAAAAGTTCTCAAACGATTTCTGCTTTAATGAAAGCGATAGGTTGAGGGCAAAGATATTAAAATGAAATCTCCACCCTGACCATAGTATGACAAAATACCATTTTTTAATTTAGCTTCCTATCAGGCCGTAACAGGATAGCGACACACAAGCTTGCCTTGAGGTTATCTAAGGGGGCATCTTGGACAGGTATGTGATGAAATGGGAATACAGGAGGGCAGAGAGACGGCATGCAAAAGTACGGGTTCAAATTCTTTCAATTCGCACGGGCACACCTTTCAATAAAGGGAACCCGCAGATAGGATCGTTGATATTGTCATGGGTGACAAAATTCACGCGCCACTCTTCCCAGCCATGATAGATTTCAAGGACGCCCTTGCGCAGCTCGGATTTGCCCACGATCTTGGCCGGAATTTCAAGTGAGCCGATTTCAGAAACGATGCGCACCACTTCATTGTCTTTTATTCCCAAATCGGCGGCATCTTCCGGGTGGATCTCGACCCCTGCTTTGGGATGCACGGTCCGAAAGCGTGCAATGTTCTGGTGTCTGGAATGATAAAACAGGGATTTCCTGGCACCGGTGGTGAGAACGAAAGGAAAATCCTTGCTTTTGTGCCGCATGTGATAGGGAGGAATGAATTCGGGTATTTCGGAAAGGCCGAATTTTTTCAGGTATGGCGAAGCAAATTCTATTTTGCCGGACGGTGTCGGCAGTGGCCGGTTCTTATATTTTTTGTATTGCAGGGGTTTGTAAACCAGTCCTTCAGGATGTTTCCGTAGCGCTTCCAGGCTTATTCCCGAGGGTTCTATCGTCCATTGCATGACCTCTTCTTCAGTTGCCCAGGGAAAATATTTTTCGCCGAAGCCCAGGCGATGGGCCAGATCGCGCCACAGTTGGTAGTCATCCTTGACACCCTTAATTTCAGCAACTTTTTGCGATAATGTTACCATCTGATGTTTGGGGTGAAAGTGAATTTCCGATCTTTCCAGAAAACTGGCCCCGGGAAGAACATAATGGGCCAGTTGGGCCGTTTTGGTAAGAAAGAGATCGTTAACCACCAGAAGGTCGAGATTCGATAGCGCTTTTTGCACTTTACGGGTATTGGGATTGGTGACTGCCGGATTCGCGGCTGAAATAATGAGACCTTTCAAGTCATAATCGGTGTTACCCAGCATGGCGTCCATGGCGGTCATGGTGTGACACTCTTTTCGGCGGTCATAGAGGACCGGAAATTTGTCGGCACCGATTGGTTTTTGATCGAGGAGGGGCAGCTCGTCATGGAGGGTGAGCTTGCGTCGCGCCATCTCTTCCGGCCAGAAAAGACCGCAGCTGATATCCAGAGCCCCGGCCAGGCAGCTTAAAGAGGCCAGGGTTCGAACATTGTTGACCCCGTTCTCATAGTGCTCCAGTCCGGTGCCCGGAAAAATGCTCATGCGGGGCCTATATTTTACGATCATCTCGGCAATGTCAATCAGAACGTCCCGATAGATTCCGCTTTGTTCTTCCACATATTCCGGGGTGAAACGTTCGGCGTAGCGCGCCATTTTTTCAAGCCCGACGGAATGCCGCTCGACCAGCTCGAAATCATAGCTTTTGGTTTCAATCAGATATCGGATCAGTCCCCATCCCAGGGCACCGTCAGTCCCCGGGTAGGGTTGGGCGAAAATATCGGCATAGCAGGCAATCGGGTTTAACCTTGGATCGATAACAATCAACTTGGCGCCACGGCGGCGGGCATCTGCGAATTCCCGCATAAACGGTGGATGACATATGGGGGGATTGGTCCCGAACAATAAAATCAGATCTGCATCTGAAAACTCCGGAAATGAGTTCCAGAATCCGGTGACGAGGCTGTAACCGAGAAAACGGCTGTTGTAGCAGGCCGAATCATTGGAGAAATAATTGGGTGAACCAAGCGCATGCGCGAATCGTCGGATGTAATCCTCCTGCTGGAGAAATCCCATGCCTTCGCCCTTCCAAACGCCGATGGATCGGGCCCCGTAGGTTTGCCTGAGCCTATCGATCTTTGCGGCAATTTCATCCAGGGCCTGTTCCCTTGAAATTTCGCTGAAGGTACCGTCGGCCTGTTTTTTCAGCGGCTTGGTAATCCGATCGATATGATAAAACTGGTCGATGGCGGCACTTCCCCGGGGACATATTTTGCCTTGATTGACGGGATGCCCCTCGAAAGGGGTGATGTCGGCAATGACGCCGTCCTTCAAATGGACATTGATGGCGCAGCGGGTATCACACATGCGGCAGAGGGTTTGAACCACGCCATCCGGCTTGACTGTTTTAACTTCCATAGGGGGCCCTCTTTCGTGCGCCGGCAGAATGGGGAATCAATTTTTTATCCGTCTGTTTTCGCTTAATCGCCGCCAGGTCATTGATATCACCATAATGAAGAGCGCCCGACATGCAATTTTGCACGCAGCGCGGGTCGCCGTTGCAAAGATTGCATTTGGCGGCGACTTGTCTCTTGCTTTCAAAATGAATATTTCCAAATGGGCAGGCAGCCACACACATTTTGCAGCCGACGCAGGCGGCTTCGTCCACCACGACGGCATGGGTTTTAGGGTCGCGAATAAGTCCTTGGGTGGGACAGACTTCCAAGCAGAGGGCTGTTTCACACTGCAGGCACGTCATGGTAAAAATGGTACGTTTTTCAAGATCGATTTGGACCCAGATGTTTGAGTCTTCGCGTTTGAACCCGCCGGCTTCCTGAAATGAGCACACCTGTTCACAGTTGCGACAGGCCAGGCACCGATCGAGTTCGACGAAAATTATTTTCACTTACTTATTGCCTCCTTGTATGAAACTTCAGAGGAATGGATTCGATTTTATTTTTTAGACAGGATTTACAGGATTGACGGGATTTTTTCGCCTTCGGCGAGGAGCCCTTTCGGCCGAAGGCCGTTTTATCCCGATGATCCTGTTGATCCTGTCCAATTTTCTTTTAAAGATGAGGATCCATTCCTTATTTTTGCCGTATTTTAATCTTCGCTTTTTTACGTTTCTTTTTTACGTGCCTAATTAAATGAAATTTCTCCGCGCTAATCCGCAGAGTATCATGTTTTTAGGATTTACCTCTCTTTTATCGCAGCAAGCTGAGGGGAATTAAACCCAGGAGAGATTAAAACGAAACACATTTAATAGCTTCGT
>JASFFJ010000773.1:0-3712 GCA_050124355.1 Desulfobacterales bacterium
CAGATATCGTATCAAGATCATTGATCGCGGAGAAAGAAGTCAGATTCTTGACGTTTAAAATTGATAAAATTGCCGGTCTTGAAGCAAGCTGGCAAGGACTTGTGAAAAGTTATAAATCGGCGAAAGGGTTTTGGCGGGTGCCTGACAGTTCACATCCATGAAAAATCAGTTCTAACAAGGTAACCCATTTAAACAAAAAAATCTCAAGCTATATGTTAAAATGGCCGATAGATAGACAGGAACCGGTTAACCACTAGATTGATAGACATTAACCTTGTCACATAAACCTGTTTACTAATGGATATAAGAGGCATAAGCAATCCCGACAGCTTGTTTGCAGCTGCTTTGCAGCAAACAGCGCAGCTGGAATCCCTGGCCAATAGTGCGCTTTCAGCGGGTATCGATCTGTACATGCGGCAGGACTACGAGGGGGCCATTAAGGAATTTCGTCGATCCGTCGGTCTGGCGCCGAACTCCTCCTATTCAACCGATGCAACCACCTATATGGCCAACGCCTACCTGGCTATAGGTGATACCGACGGGGCCGTCAAAGCGTATGAAGATACGCTTAAAAGAAGCCCCAATCGCGACGATATTTATATCAGTCTGGGCAATATACACTTTTCAAAAGACCAGTATGACGAGGCCGTTAAAGTCTATGAAAAAGCGGTCAAAATCTGGCCGAGTTCCGACAATCACTATGCCCTGGGACAGGCCTATTTGAATGCCGGACAACATGCAGCAGCAGATCGTGAATTTAATACGGTCTTGCGCATGGACCCCGATAAACCCAACGGGAATTATGGATTGGGCCTAAATTTCAGCAAACAGGGCCGTTATGAAGACGCCATTCTTCAGTTCAAACAAGCCATGCGGATTGATCCTCAATTCTATGATGCGTATGCCGAGATGGGTTATGCCTACGCGGATCTCGGTCAAATGGATGAAGCCCAGCGTGTGATGGACACCCTTGAGCAAGTCGCACCGGAACTGGTCGACACACTCAGCCGCTATATGTACAAGGTGGATCCGCCCAAACTGATGTTCGCCTATGCCACCAGCGGATTCAATTACAACATGCCCTGGAAGACTCCCCTGTCAGCCTTGGATGGCTATCTGGCAACGCCGGAGGCAGAGAAAACATTTAAGATGACATTCCAGTTCGATAAGGAAATGGATCGGGAATCCGTCGAAAATTTGCTCAACTGGCGGATCGGCCGATCAACCCAGAGCGGTCCCGGTCAGGCCTACAATTTCGGCCACCCGATCCCTGATACTGAAGTAACGTTGCCCCCCTTTCCAAAGCATGTCTATTACGATAAGGACAGTTTAACCGCCACCGTGTATTTTGCGGTTCGGCAAAATGCAGCCGGGGATGGCACCCTTGATCCGGCCCACCTCGAATTTAAATTCAGCGGTGAAGATACCTACGGACACAAAATGGATCCAAAGTTTGATCAGTTCATGGGTTTTTCGGGTGTTGCCTAGAAGCCATTTGACGCCCATACTGTCAAAATAAATTGGGCTGTCTTTTCAAAAAGAACACCGGGGTCCGCTCTGCCATTTACCTTTGCATTTTCAGCTCATTTCCTGTAATTTATAGCATGGTCCTCATTGCAAATAATCAAAGCCGGTGACCGCGCAATTTGGCGACTTTTCATCAAAATGACAGGCTTTGCAATCAACATATTGACCCAGACACCTACCTATGAAGGTTCGCTTCAATAAAAAATCAGTATCATTACTCCTTGTTTTGCTGGCAGCCATAGCAACAGGTGTATTAATGGGTGCTTTTTTTGCCTTCACCCACGATTTGCCCCAGATTCAAGCCCTGGAGAACTTTAGACCCCATGCGGTCACCCGCATCTATTCAGTCAATAACGTTTTGCTGGACGAATTGTATCTCGAAAAAAGAGATCCGGTACCACTGAGTCAAATTCCGCCGTATCTAAAGTCCGCGCTGGTAGCAACCGAGGATCGCAAATTCTTCACGCACAGCGGGGTTGATATTAAGGGAATCGCCCGGGCCATCGTTAAAGACATAAGGGCCCGAAAGTTTGTGGAAGGAGCCAGCACGATTACCCAGCAACTCTCCAAAACGTTGTTTCTGACCCCTCGTAAAACCATCGTCCGCAAGATCAAAGAAGCCATCCTGGCATTTCAGTTGGAACGGCGCTATACCAAGAATGAAATACTGGAACTTTATTTAAACCAGGTCTATTTCGGCAGCGGCGCCTATGGAGTAGTATCGGCTGCCAGTATATTTTTCGGCAAGTCTGTACGGGAGTTAACCTTGGCCGAATGTGCCTTGATCGCCGGCATGCCAAAATCTCCATCCCGCTATTCCCCTTTGGTCAACAGGGATCTGGCACTGAAACGTCGCAATATAGTTCTAAAACAAATGCACGATACCGGTGTAATTACCGCTAATGACTATGAACAGGCCTCCAAAGAAAAAATCAATATTGACAATGCCCGCCAAAAATCGACCCGGGCACCCTATTTTATTGCGTATGTCAAAAAATTTTTAGAAGATACCCTGGGTGCCTCAACGCTCTATAAAGGCGGACTCACGATCCATACCACCCTTGACGACAGGCTTCAGCAAGCTGCTGAAAAAGCCGTGACTGACGGCCTTCAATCCCTGCAAACCAGAATGAAACAAAACAACCTCAATGAAGGGGATCCCCAGGCAGCACTGGTGTCGATTGGCGTCAAATCCGGTGGCATTTTGGCCATGGTGGGTGGTAAGAACTTTGAAGAAAGCTATTTCAACCGGGCAACCAAGGCCAGGCGTCAGCCGGGCTCCGCATTCAAACCCATCGTTTATGCTTATGCCATCGAGCAAGGATTTGCTCAAAATCAGCTGCTCCTGGATGCCCCTATTGTTTATAAGGGTGCCGGCAGTAATCAGGATTGGAATCCCCAGAACTTTTCCGAAACTTATCTGGGGGAAATTACCATGCGAAAGGCCCTGGCCATATCACAAAACATTCCTGCTGTGAGGCTGATAGAAATGCTGGGTCCCAATTCGGTGGCTCGTTTTGCGCGCCGTTTAGGCATTGATACCCAACTGAACCCCAACCTATCATTGGCCCTTGGGACATCCGAAATAAGATTGCTGAATCTAACGGCCGTCTATACAGTCTTCGCCAGGGGCGGCATGTGGATCGAACCTTTTGGCGTTATGCAGGTCACCGATCACCGGGGACGGATAATATGGAGTGCCAGACCGCAAAAGAGGCTGGTGATGAGCCGGGAAGGAGCCGCCATTGTGACCAATATGCTGGAGAGCGTTGTTTCAGAGGGCACAGCGAAAAAGGCTCGTCTTCTCAGGGGACCGCTTGCCGGCAAAACAGGTACTACCAATAATTATCATGATGCGTTATTTGTCGGTTTCTCACCGGCAGTGACCGCCGGTGTCTGGGTCGGCCTGGATATCAACGGAACGATGGGAGATAAGGAAACCGGTTCCAGAGCAGCTCTTCCCATCTGGATGGATTTTATGAAAACGGCTCTGGCAGATCAGCCGCAACAGTATTTCGATCTTCCCGAAAATACAATCTCCGTGCAGATGGATCCGGAAACCGGCATGCTTGCTTCCGAAGGATCCAAATTGGCTGTCAGCGCTTTATTCAAAAAAGGAACCGAACCAAACTAGCCGGTTAGAGCGTTTGTCAAAATAACGTTCCGATAGCGGTAGTTTTTTGGG
>JASFFJ010000774.1:0-3708 GCA_050124355.1 Desulfobacterales bacterium
CGCGCAGCGCCAACATGGTCGGTAAAAGCGTCAGCGCCGGTCGGTTATCCGTGTGACCCCCGGAATCTGCCTCGGCGGTCAAGTTATCCGCCATAGGAATTGCCGCAGATAGGGCTGCCTGTTCGGAGGTTATTAGTTTTTTTTCAATCAGCAATTTTAAAAATTTTGGCGGTGGTGGTGAAAGAAATTTTCGGGCCACCTCCACCCGTGACACTTTCGCGACCACTTTGCCGGGACAAATGACCTTGCCGTTGTTGTCACGGTGGATACCGTTGACCCGGTAGTACACCAGCGGAAGGGTAAGATCCAAATAGGCCGATGCGCTAATCAATTTAATCCCGCGCCTGATGTACAGATCTACCGTGGCGGCTTCTAGCTCCGGATCTGTCGGATTGTGAATCAGGTTCATACCAAAAGATTGGGATCCCATGCGATCTTGGAGCAGGTCGATGGCGGCCTCGATTTGATACGTCAATAGCCCGGCGGCACCAAAAAACCCGATCATCCCACAACGTCCAGCTTCTTCGACCATTTCAACGGATGTAATTCCATTGGCCATAGCGCCTACGACATAAGCATAGCGAAGGTCGTGCGCTTTTTTAAACAGTGGATCCCCTAAATCCTTTGGATGTAAGGCCGGTGCATACCCAATCAGCGGCATGACATCAGATCCGGATGGTTTGTTGTTTCCAATGGTGGCGGTGCCCTCCATGGAAACGGTCATTTTACCGTTGCAGTTGATCAGAAAAAAGGGATGGATGACCCGTTTAATCCCATCTGATAGCGCTTGGTGGCCGGCAGTGGGTTGGTTTTTGGCGGGCTGCCACCAGCCCAAGGGTTTCGCATTCATTTTATTTAAGGGCACGATTTGTATTTCCTGCTAAGTATATTGATTTCGAAGGCATTGAGAAAAAAAGCCTGTCTAAATGAAATATCGACGGGTGTCAATGCTATTGATAGTGAAGATTCGCTTCTATCCGACACGTAGAGGCGAATTTTAAATCCATTTTCATCTAAAAAGCGAAATCTGCTATCCCTGATAATCTTCAGAAATTATTTGGTATTCCAAAACTTGAAACGAAGATTAAGCGTTTTTGATATTTAGACTCTAATCGCTTCGAATCAACCTCTCGGATGAAAGCGTTTATGCAAATCTTTGAGGTGCTTGCGGGTGACATGGGTATATATCTGGGTCGTTGAAATATCGACATGACCGAGCATTACTTGAACAGCTCTTAAGTCGGCACCGCCTTCCAGCAAGTGGGTTGCAAACGAATGCCGCAAGCTGTGAGGAGAGATTTTTTTGTTGAGATGAGCCAACTTACCATAGCGTCGCAACAATTTCCAAAAACCCTGCCGCGTTATTGGTTTTGCCGCTCGGGCAATAAAAATGTATGGACTGACTTGATTTTTCAAGAGCACATTTCTCGAATTTTCCAGGTAAAATTGGATCTTTTCTTTGGCAATCGATCCAATCGGAACCACCCGCTCTTTGGATCCCTTGCCGAACACCCTGACAAACCCGGATTCCAAATTAAGACTTTGCAATTTCAAATTAATCAACTCAGAAACTCTCAAACCGGCAGCATACAATAGTTCAAGCATGGCGGCGTCCCTTGCGCCGATCGGCTTTGCGGGATCCGGCCTGCTTAGCAGCTGGGACACCTCTTCCACCGAAAGAACATCCGGTAATTTAAGACTGGTTTTCGGAAGATCAACCAGGTCGGCGGGATCGCGCTTGAGTACTTTTTGGCTGACCGCAAAACGATAAAAGCCCCTTATCGATACCAGATGCCGGGCCCTGGAGCGAGCGCCCAATCCGGCATTTCTAAGGGCGATCAAATGTTTCAGGATCAACGCCGTATCGGTTTCAGAAATATACTGCACATTGCTGTCCTGCAAGAATAGCTGATAGCGGATCAAATCCCGGCTGTATGATTCCAATGTGGAACTTGATAATCCCTTTTCGACCAGCAGATAATTCAGGTATTGGTCGATTAAAATATCCATCGTAGGTATTTGGGATGACAACATAACCAAATATAAGCTGAGCAATTTAACGGGTATTCTGTAAAACGATAGTTAAAACCGGTTGATGTGTCAAGATATGATAATCAAACGTGATGTGCTCCGGGGATTCAAAACTGTGCAGGACTGATGTGCGACCCTCTATTAAAGATTTTTTGACAGCGCCAATACGTTTTTGTTTATCGTTAGTTGAAAATCCGGTTGAATAAACTCATGATGCCCTTCCTTAAAGGGTATAAATACGAGGGTAACGCTTTTCGGGTCGATTCGGATATCATGAAGTCGTTCCACAAGCTTTCTGCGTGGTTTCATGAAATCAGCCAAGATAATCTTTAAGCTTTCGACGGCTTCCTCGATGGGTAACGTGGTGGGATAGAGCCTGGCGGTAGGCAATTCGGAGACCAGCTTTTTGTTTGGCTGAGAAAGTGTGGTTTGGGATGCAAACTGTAGGAAAACCTTCGGACGAACCTTAAATGCTGGACTCCAGAACCGAAAAGGCATTTCTTTCCAACCGCTTTGTGCCACTTTAGGAAGATTGGCAACCGTGATCAAATCGGCATAAGACTTAAGATTTATTCCTGAAATATCGGCCCTTATGCGCCAGAAGGGCAGATAGATTGTCTCGTCTTTTTTACCCGGAAAATGTGCAGATTTTAGTTGTTTCAATTTTTTGCCCACCGGGTACCAGGTTGAATTGCAGTTTTTGCAACCCAAGACCCATGTGTCGCGCTCGCCCTCCAGATTCCAGCCACAGTTGGGACACAAGGTAGAAACAAATTGAATGTGTCGATGGGGATGATCTTCGCTGAAATTATCGATATTAAAATCATTTGGCAGCTTCGTTGATACCGGTTTGCCCAGGATGGCATCATAGAGTCTATCTGTCAGATAAAACGGTGAATAGATCAGGCTTAGGGTTTCTCCAATGTTGGATTGGTGTAAAATAGGTTTGGGCAGCGATTTGGCGAATCTTTCCTGGAAGGTATTTAAAAATTTATCAAAGGACTGCTGGGGTTTGAAAAATCGGCCGTTTGTGTCTGCGGTTGCAAAACGAAGCTTCATTGCCTGACTACGGACGCCGACCGAGCTGGGGAAAGCGGGTGCGTCAATAGCCTGATGGCTGACGTCGACAAACCGGTTCAGAATGCCAGATGGCCCACAGAAAAAGAGCATGCCCTTGAAGCGCCAATAGGGGAAATACACAATATCTTTGTTTTCATTCGGTGAATGCGGTAGCAGATAATGAAAAACATCATCTGTCATCAGATATGAATCTACCCGACAGAATTGGCAGGCAACTAGGCGGTCTGTTTCCTCTAAAATAGCAGGTGCCCCGCATTGGGGGCACTGATGTTCGATGAGTAGATTGATGATAATTTCCTTACAGTTTTTCGCCACACTCGTTACAATAGAGGGAATCAGAAATATTATCATTGCCGCAATTAGGACAGGATTTGGATATCGTCTTCTCTTCCACCCCATGCCCGCAGCGGGAACAAAACTTGGCGCTTGGTGTGAGATTTTTGCCGCAGGCTTCACATTGATTGAACACCAGTTGCTGATGTCCGCACTGGGGACAGAATTTAGCGTCGATCGGGATCGATTGATGGCAGTCCGGGCAGGAAACCGCCTGCTGTTCTTCCTTTCCCTTGGACTGCGGTAAGGCACCGGCAAAATACT
>JASFFJ010000775.1:0-3706 GCA_050124355.1 Desulfobacterales bacterium
CGAAGAAGAAGTGGTCGAATTGGCTCTGGCGATCGCTAGACAGGTTATCTGTCAAGAGATTACGATCGATAAAGAAATTGTGGTATGTGTCGCCAGAGAAGCGCTTACTAAAGTTGAAGATCCGGGTGAAATAAAAATAAAGATGAACCCTTCCGACCTGAAATTTATCCAAGAAACCCGCACCCAATTGTCAAATATGATCGAAAATGTTGATCATGTTTCTCTTGAATCCGCAGAGAATATTCAAAGTGGCGGTTGTATCATTGAAACGGACCTGGGTGAGATTGACGCTAGAATTGAAAAGCAGTTACAGGCCGTCAAAGAAGCATTTAAAGGGGTTGTCGAGAAGAGTTGATATAAAACCAATGGCTTCTGAAGTAGATTTAAAAAAATATCATAATTGTCTGGAATCAACCTGTCCCATTCGCACCACGGGACGCGTTACCGATGTTGTTGGTATGGTTGTCGAAGCTCATGGTCCCGTATCTTGCTTAGGAACCGTATGTGATATTTACTCCAAACAAAATAACGATAAAATCACTGTTGAAGTTGCCGGCTTCAAAAATAATAACGTATTATTGATGCCGCTTGAGGACATTCTTGGCATTGGACCGGGATGCAAGGTTGTCGCACGACAGCAAAAGGCTGTTGTATCAGTTGGACCGGGAATGTTGGGTCGTGTCATTGACGGCCTTGGAAATCCGCTCGACGAGAAGGGATCGATACTAAGTGAAGGTGAATACCCGATTTATTCAGCTTCGATTAATCCAATAAAGCGAAAAAGAATTTATCAGCCATTAGATTTAGGTATTCGGGTTATTAACGGACTGTTAACTGTTGGGTGTGGACAGAGAGTTGGGATTTTTGCGGGTTCGGGTGTTGGGAAAAGTGTGCTTTTGGGTATGATTGCCCGTAAAACCAAAGCCGACGTGAATGTGATTGCTCTGATCGGCGAAAGAGGACGAGAGGTAAATGAATTTCTTGCCAAGGAACTTGGCAAAGAAGGGTTGGAAAGGTCTGTGATTGTCGTTGCGACTTCTGACCAGTTGCCGCTTATCAGAATGCGTGGCGCCTTTATTGCTACGGCCATTGCTGAATATTTCAGAGATCAGGGTAAACACGTCAATTTGATGATGGATTCGGTGACTCGTTTTGCAATGGCTCAACGAGAAATCGGTTTGGCCCTGGGGGAACCGCCAACAACCAAAGGCTACACCCCTTCAGTTTTTAACTTATTGCCCAAATTACTCGAACGTGCCGGAACTTCCGCGGACACCGGTACGATAACCGGTTTGTATACCGTGCTGGTGGAAGGAGATGATACCAATGAGCCCATTTCAGATGCGCTGCGGTCGCTATTAGACGGCCACATTGATCTTACCAGGGATCTAGCAATGGAAAACCACTATCCTGCAGTTGATGTGTTGAGCAGTATTAGTCGAGTTATGGATGATATTATCGATGAGCGACACAAGCAAAATGCACGTCGGCTTAAACAAATACTAGCTACCTATCGCAAATCGGAAGATTTAATAAATATTGGCGCTTACGTGGCCGGCAGTAATCCTAAGATCGATAATGCCATCGAAATGTTTGATTCGATTACTAACTATTTGAGACAGACAATAGAAGAAACAGTGAATTTTGAGAACAGCATCGCTCAATTGGATCTCTTGTTCCGAAATAGTGAGACATCCAAACCGACTGGATCGGAACCAGGGTGACGATATATAATGCATTATGTGGCTTCTTACCTGTATCCCGTTTTAATTTCATAATAGATTAGGAGAAGTTAATTTAATGTACCGATTCAGACTGGAAACACTCCTTCACCACTGTGGCTATCAGGAAGAGGTCTGCCAGACGGAACTGGCACAGGCGCAGAGGGAGCTTTCTGATGAGCAAGGAAAACTCAACCGAAAAAAAAATCTAAAACAAGAAAGCCTTGAGAAACTGCAAAGCAAAAAAAAAGAAAACCCAACCGTATTCGATATTATGTTACATATGAATTATCTGACACAATTGTCCAAGGACATTGAAAACCAAGCTTTGCGAGTCCAAAAAATTACAAAGTTGGTTGATCAAAAGCGCCACGAGCTGATCACTATCATGAAAAAGTGTAAAACCCTCCAAATACTCAAAGATAGGGATTGGCAGGCATATCAGCAAAAATTGATTCAAAACGAACGCAAATTAATGGATGAGGTTGCATCGACTCGTTATGTCCGAAAGATGTGACCAGATGGATCTCGATATCGGGTTCCACTTCGTTCTTGCTGATTCTGCTCTTTAAGTTGATTCTGTTTCCCATTTTCAGATTTCTACCTTCAAACCCCACACTCCGACTTCCTACCTTGGTCTCCGATCCTTTTTCCAGGCAATGCTTTCCATCGATAGGTAAAAATTTCCCGTTTGGCTTAATTAAAGGTCGATTTTTAATGAGTTCACTCGTTGTAGGATAATCATCATGTTTGTGTTTAGGAAATACTTAATTGATTTTTTTTAAAATAATATAATGAGTTAGGAATATTCCGACCTTTTAGGTTTCCAATCTTCATAGGCTGCCAACTTCTTGGCACACTCCATGCTATTATGACAAACTAAAGTAAAAGATAGATTTTATCATGAATTTAATTTTCGAGGAAAATGCAAAATGACTGCAAGCATGTTCTTTTCGCAGACCATACCTCAAACCCATTCCCCCGGACTCGAGAACGGCCAAATGAGAACTTCTGTTCAAGAGGGAAAAACAGCGAGAAAAACCATTGATGCATACTCTGGAAACGACGGTGAAGGTTTTTCGAGTATCATGAAACAAATTACTAAAGACCTCAATCAGAAGACACCAGCGCGGGTTACCCGGCAGGTAAAATCTACAGAAACTCATATGTCCGATTCTGTTGAGAAACTATTTTCAGGGAAACATACGGCAGACACGCTTGAACTCGGGACATTCGAACAGACGCCATTACCTGTAGATAACCTGGTTAATACAGAACTTCAGATGCCCCAGGGTTTAAACTTTTTGGAAATTATCGATACCCTTGAGAAATTGGGATTTCCTAATTTGGTAGGAGGGGCAAGTTCCTCAAATAATATGGATGGGATGTTGAGTAGTGAAGGAGATCGAACTACTTTAAAAATGCTCATGACCCGTCTTGGGCAGAACGATTTCATGCCGTCTGCCGAGATGAAAGTCGAATTAGACCGCATATTGCGACTTATAGCAAGCGTCCAAACAGACAATGGTTTATCCCACAATAATGGAGACCCTGAGGCTGACCTTACTGATAGTCGCTCGGCAGCATCCTCAGATCTGGATCAATTGTTGAGACATATCGCTTCAAACCAAAAGGAACTGTCAAGTAATTCCGGTGGCCGCATGGGGGAGAGTCACCACAGCGAAAAGTCAACCGACCCTTTCGCTGCAACATTACAAAACGATACTAGACAAGCGAAATCTTTTCATGCGGTTGGAGATTCTCAATCTGTTTCCCGAACGGAGATCCAGGAAAAGACCGAATCGCTAAAATTCACAGTCGAGGCCCGAACGGTTGGGGCAGAAGATAATAAAAATGCCCAAGAATCAAAGTCTTTAGAAACATTTCGTCCGGATGAATTCGGACATAAAGACGGTTTAGATCCATCGAGTAAAAACTGGGAATCCAGCCAAACCGGTCTTATAAAACGGATTTCGACAACGCTT
>JASFFJ010000776.1:0-3703 GCA_050124355.1 Desulfobacterales bacterium
AGTGACTGGCTGATATGATCGAGATCGTTAATCTGAGCCCTGGTCACCGCAACCGCCGCCTGCTGAAAATGAGTCAGGCTTCGAAATTTCTCACGATTGGTCTTGAGGCTCGTTCGGCTCGGTGCCGGGATCGGTTCTTTTCCGCTGAGCATGCGTTCAATTTGCTCCAAACGATGGTCGATCTGATCAAAAACAGCCTTCAGGTTGGGCAGCAACTCAGCCAGGTCAAGTTTTCGAATGGCTATAAAGGTCTCGCGCCAGCGCTCGAGGGCTTCCATCAGCGCTGTTGCCTGACTGTTTAAGCGCTGCCATTGATGGCGTACTTCCCATACCGTGTAAGTATCCGTCTGAGCGGCCATAAGGATTTGACCGAATTGGCCCAACAGTTGAATCTCCTGCAATTTTAGTTTTTTATATTCTTCACCCGTGCGCTCACCGGTAATTAAGCCGCAGTAGACCCGGTAAAGCTGCAGCTGAACGGTGAACAGCTTGCGCGAGACACCGTCAAGCTTGGCTGCACTGCTTTGGGGCCACAGGAAAACGCTCACCAGCGCGTAAACCAGAATGCCCAACCCGGTTTCCTGGGCCCGCGTCAGGCCGGTATAAAAGGCATTTTGAGAGTCTGCACCGCCGGAAACGGAGATGAGGAGGCAGACAACAGCGCTGACGAACCAGAAGTAAACACGCTTTTTCCCCGCCACCATATAGGTGCACAAACCCACGTATAGAGAAACAAACACCATAAACAGCCAGCGATCCTGGGAAAACAGGGCCAAAAACGCGAACGCCGCCACAAGTGCCACCAGCGTGCCCAGCAACCGCATGGCGCCTTTGTTCAGTGACTGACCGGCCGTCGACAGGCTGATCATGGCCACCGCCATCCCGGCCCATTTTGGATTCTCCCAGCCCAATTGCATGGCGATGCCGTATGAAATTGCCATGGCAAGACCGGTTTTAACAGCTTCTTTGGTGCGGGTGGAAAGTGTTATCATCATTTATTCTTCTAATCTTTAGGGGCACCAACTGTATAAATTTTAAGTAACAAATCCTAACTTATTAAATCCCGAAATCCAAACACCCAAATGCCAAATATATTCCAAGCATCAATACTCAATGACCCAAAGGAGAATCGAAATTTGCAATAATTGCTATCAGGTTCATTAGACAATAAAGAACACACTTTTTTTCTCCCAAGTAGTGGTAAATTAGATCATCCCAGGTCGATCCATCAGTCGAGCCACGGTGGCTGATCCAACAAGACGTCCTTCGAAAACCAATGCTTCATCCTTTTTAGGGTGTGTGCCATATCGGTGACGTGTAGGCCCGCTCCTGCTGGCTCGCAGGCGCATCCTTGGGAATTTCGGTACTAAATCGGAACGCGTCATAGGCATACCAGGGCGGGGTAGGGATTTCCAAAACGCGTGCATAGTAAAAAGCGCTTTCCGCAGGATTGAAATCCGGATCCGTCCAGACAGTAGCAAGTTCAGCTGCACCGATGGTGTTGGTCCAGCTTGCTGTCGCGATGTCAACCGTATTGCCGACTGGCGGCAGTTTCCCATCGGCACCAGGCTTGCGGCCGTCCGACCAGGCAACGTCATAGACCTTCTCGTGCGTCTTTCCCTCGCTATCGAGCCAGCCCTTAATGATCTGGATTCGGTCGAGATTGGCCCCGATCGGATCACGAATGGCAAACACCATGAAGGATGGCGTTTTTTTACCTTCAGGGGGTGCCGGTAAATCGCCACCCATAGGCACACCTTTCTCATAGCCACGAAAAGCCGGTTCACGGCTGTTGACGTCGGCATCAGTGTAACCCCAACCGCCGAAGAAGCGCACCAGGATGCGGGAACCGGTGGTCGCATAAAGCTCCTTGCGATCCATCGCATCGAAGATCGAAGCGCGCGTGTTCTCATGCGCCCAGACTGCGGTAAGTCCCGCAGCCAACTGCTGCCAGCTGAAAATCTCTCCCTGCTCGGTTTTCATGAACGGGTGGGTCAATCGTTCCGGCGACGGCTCGTAACCGGCATGCTTACCGAAGAAGTTGTTTTCCTCTGCTGTCGCCAGCGAGGTATGACTGTCGGTGGCACCGGTGAAACCGAATTTATACGGATTGGTTCCCAGCTTCTTTTCCAAAGCCAGACCGATCTTGAGGGCTTCGCGGGCATACTCGCGGGCGAGCATGTCGTCCGTCTTGGCTTCGGATACATCCAGGTTGCCGACATCCCAGGATCCGTAGTCGGCGAACTCGTCATTCGGAGAGAGGAAGGGATGCGCTTCACCGTCACCTTTGATCTGGGTGATCTCGTAAATGCGCTCCCATTTGGCGCGCTGCTCGACGTAGAATTTATCGATGGCTTTGCCCGTGTACTGGGCATCGATGGGGAACATCAGGCCGTTCGACAGGTTGCCGTTGTGCGCCAACGCCATGACCGCGCCATTGGTTCTTTTTTCGTAATTTTCCAGGTACTTGTATAGATCAAGGGGGTCCGTGCTGCCCATGGGTGGAAAGGTCGTAAAAGGCACGACCTGTCGTGCACGGTCGCCATTGTCACGGAAGATGACGTTGCGGTGCAGGTTGGCACCCTTGACCAGTGAGGTCCACTCGAAGGCGATGAACGTCGTGAACCGGCCGGGATCGTTGAACGCCTCCGCATTATCGATGACGTCGTCCCAAATCGTTGCGTAACGTCTGGAACCGGGGGAGTAATTGGCAAACATTTCAGGGTCCACCTTGCCCGCCGAGAATGTCTGGATCATTTCCAGAGTGGTGTCCACCGCCTTCTGGCCGCCGGCCCGAAAGCCCTTTGACCAGCGTGCGCCTTGCACGTAGTTGGTTACCAGCGGCGAGGCCGCCAAAACGTCATCGATAAAGCCCATGCCGTCGGAATGATCCGTGATGGCCAGCCAGTCCAGCGGTCGGGCCAGACGCACGGGTTGGCCGGTTGATGAGATGACCTCTTCGCCGCGGGCAAAGCGGTATGCGGCGTGGGGATCGAGTCGATTGCCGAATCCACCGGCGTCAAATGACAGGGACGTGTGCAGATGCGTGTCGCCCCAAAGCGGAAAGGTCGGAAAGCTGCGCTGCGCGTAAGGTGAATAGGCCTTTCCGGCATAGCTTTTCGAAAGTGTTTCCTTGGATGTCGCGATACCAATCATTTCACCGAAGGATGCCGTGCTTAGCAAAAGCAGGACAGAGCCGGCGATTGCGAGCGTGATTATAGATTTCGTTTTCATTTGGATCTCCTAGTTGAGAGTTCTGGGTTCAGGGTTTAGGGTTCCCTGTTGATTATGTTGACTGAGTTTATTAAGTTAATTAAGCTTATTGGGTTTTAGTAGAAATTGGCAAAAGGCAAAAGGCCGGGAGGCGATGAAGCCTGGGGCATTCTCAACCTCTCACCCTCTGTTTTTTTCCTTCTCAACCTCTCACCCTCCTAACTTCTCATCTTCTTAACTTCTGAACTTCTATTTTTTCCTTCTCACCCTCTCAACTTCATAACTTCCAATTTCTAATTTCTGACTTCCGATCTCTGACTTCTGACCTCTGCCTTCTGACATCTGTCATCTGATCTATTTCATTGGCTCTTCTTGCCGGCTTCGTAACCCTCCTTGTAGGCCGTCTCCTTAGATTTCTCGTTCTTATCGTATAGATAACCACCAGCTGCCCCGGCGGCCGCACCCACGGCCAGTCCAAGGCCGGTGTTGC
>JASFFJ010000777.1:0-3699 GCA_050124355.1 Desulfobacterales bacterium
ACCAGGCCGTCAACCGGAATCCGTTCCCCCGGCCGCACAATCACCGTATCGCTGACCTTAACCCGGGTCAGTGCAATTTCTTTTTCAATATTGTTTTCCAGAATTGTTGCGGTTTTGGGACTCAGTCCAATTAATTTGCGGATGGCACCGCCGGTGCGGCCCTTGGTGCGGGACTCGAGCATTTTTCCCATTTTGATCAGGGTAATAATCACCGCCGAGGTTTCGAAATAGACATGCAAGCCAATGGAAGGAAATAAAAGTACCGCCAGGGAATAAACATAGGCCACGGATGATCCCATGGCTACTAAAACGTCCATATTGGCACTTTTGTTTTTGAGGCTCTTTAACCCCCCGACATAATAATCCCAGCCGGTGTAAAACTGAACCGGAGTGGCCAAGGCCCAAAATAGCCAGTTGACCCAGGGCGCATGGCTCCACGATCCGATAAGTCCGAAATCGCGACCCATGCTAAATATAAAAAGCGGCACGGCAAACAATACCCCAACGGTAAATTTACGGGTTTGGTCTTTGATTTCCGCATCGTGTGCTAATTTCTCGGCATCTTCTTCATCCAGATCCTCTATCGGCGGGATTGCGCCGAAACCCGCCTTTTCAATGGCGGCGACAATTTCATCCAGGTTCAAGGCACTGGGGATAAATTCCACCAACACCCGTTCGGTGGCAAAATTGACGGCAGCATTCACAACTCCTGCCGTTTTTTTGTTCAAGGCCCTTTCAATGTTGGCAGCACAGTTGGCGCAGGTCATGCCGGTTACCGGCATTTCTATTTTGGTGGTCGTGACACCGAACCCCGCGTTGTGGATTTTTTCGACGACATCCCGCAATTGCAGCTGTTGCGGGTCGAAGACAACCGCTGCGTTTTCGGCGGCAAAGTTGACACTGGCATCGGCCACACCGTCGAGCTTTTTAACGCCCCGTTCGATGTTGGCGGCGCAATTGGCACAGGTCATACCGGTGATGGGTAGTGTGAGTTTTTGTTCGGTCATCATAAATCAGAACTGGTTGAATAGTTTACTGATTGATTGGCTGATTAGGTAAATTAAAGTCATAATTTTAGAATGTTACGATTGTCAATACGTGAGGTGTCCAATCATTTTGCAAATATGAGATAAATCCGTATTTAAGACCACTTAACCCATCAACTCATCAATCAATTAACGATATCTGTATACTGCAGAGATTCCGATAAATTTGGTTATGCGGCTGGATAATTGATCTCTTTGAGCGTCTCTTTAATTTTATCCTCTGTGATCGGTGCTTCCCATTCGACTTCGATGTGCTTGGCCTCCGGGTTGCCCTCCACCGTTTTTATGCCATCCAATTCACTCAGTTCATTTTTTATGGCCATAACGCAGTGTCCACAGGAAATGTTCGGGATAGAAAAGGTCTTTTTCTCCATGCGTTCATTCTCCTTCAATGTTAAGTCTATGCGAATATTCTATCGTTTTGGCATTTTCACACTAATATAGTAGGGAATTTGGGCATGTCAAATACTGTTGCTGCGGCAGACAACAGGGAAGCGGGAGGGAATAACAGTAATCGTTAAGCCACTAAGGCACTAAGGCACAAAGATTATGAAATGCTTTTTTTTTGTGCCTTCGCGTCTTAGTGGCCGAATTACTTTTATTGTTTATAACACGCTGCTATCTTATCGAAATCGGCAGATGTTAAAATTTGACCAAATCGTTCGCCATGCCGGCTGTTTTGGGTGTAAAAGTTTAGGCAGTCTTTTACAATTTGCAGGACGTGATCCTCACCGTAAATCCCCGGCAGCTCTTTTGCCAGCTGAGGATGCCGGCCAAGTTTGCCCCCCAGTTGAACCCGGTATCCCTGGGCGCCTTTTGCGATCGTGCCGGTCGGGCAAACTTTCATGCACGCGCCGCAATACAGGCAGCGGGTAAAATCGATCTGTGGGTATTCATTGTCGGCGATCAAAGTGATCGCGTTTTCCCGGCAGGCGTCGACACAGGCTTCGCAAAACGTGCAGGGTTCGTCGGTTAATTGCGGTAGGCAGGCAGCAATAATGCCGATGTCCTTTATCTGGGGCTGGGAGCAGGCATTGGGACAGTCTGCCAGCGTAATCCTGAATTCGTGGTGAAATTTAAGATCTCCGTCAACCCTTCGCTTGAGAAACCCGAGCAAGTCTTTTTCTTTGACCAAAGACTCGATTTTTTTCAGGAGGTGATCACTGACGGTTGCCCGGTTCCGGCATCCACTGGGTCCGAAACAGGTGTCGATTTGATAGCCTTTAATTTCAGAAGCCATTCCGGTATCCAATCCTTAAAAAAGATCGAAAACCAATTGTTTTGAATTTTGAATTTCGGTCATTGTGATTTATTTGGAATTTGGTATTTGAATATTTATTCGCGGAAATCTGAACACTGAAACCTTAAGTATCTGACAACATGTTGTTAGAAAAAATAGGCGAAGCGCCTAACCCTTCACTTGCCGTTCTACCATGGCCAATCCCTCCTTCGCCAATTGACCGACGGAGTATTGAACCAGTTGGCCACTGCGAAACAGCATCAGTCCGGCCTGATCATCGACAAGCTGCTGCAAGCGCTGAATCGCGTCTGCATTTAACACAGGGCTGACAGCCCAGACAGCAAGGCCTCTGAGGTTCGGATCCCCGGAACTCATGTAGGGCAGCAGAAACTCGGCAGCGGCTCGCATACCTTCAGGCCAGGTATGCGCCAAACGGCCGACTCCCCAAAGCACACCCCGCTGCAAACCTTCGTGCTCCAAATAGTTTCCGTCCGGCCGGATGTATGAGATAAGTATACGTCCGTATTCTGCGGCCAGCTTATCATTGCAAGCCATGGCCTCTGCCATGGATTCGGGGCATCCCCAGCCGATTCCACCGGATTCATCGTTCAAATTCCAAATAAATTGGCGCATGACGACTCTGGCCGACTCCAGATCAGATTCAGCCAGATCCGATACAACATTCCCCATGGCGGTCACCGCACGCCATTTGACAAGCTCGTCAAGGCTATATAAATAGGAAAACAGCGGCCCGACTGCCTTTCTGGCCGGCAGCCGGCGAATTTCAGCGAGCCCTGCCATAAAATTGTCAGCCAGAAGAAGCGTTTGCATTCTTTTTTTGAGTTGTCGGCTGCTGATATGATCTGTTCGCATAATTTCCTACGGCGGCAGTGACGGAAAGTAAAGAAGCCGGGATAGAGAACCCAGTTTTGATTTCGCACCAGACGGGTGGTGCTTGCTGTCAGATAACCATGGAATAATGGAATGGTGGAAAAATGGAACATCGACGCCGCTGGATATTTCGTTGCGAACCGTGTAAAATTAAGAAATTAAATTCAGAACGATCCGCCCAAGATCCAGTATTGTTGGCGCTACCACAGACATTTGTGTTGCATCGGATTTTACGACACAATAGTGGTTCTGAATTTAAAATGTAATAATCTCAAAACCGGCATCCCGGTATCGGGCCATACCGGGATGTCCCAACATGTCTTCTAAAAGGGGCAATCCCAAAGACTTTGCTTCCACGATTGTTTCCATTTTATTGGCGCAGGCTTTGCAAACCCCTTCTACCAAGCCTTTGGCTTTGGTCCTTTGCCAGAGTTGATGCAATGGATTTCCCTTTTTTTCCAACTCCGGTATTAATTTAGTGGCGGCACCTTCAATGACAATTTTGGCTTCATAGCCTTTTTC
>JASFFJ010000778.1:0-3698 GCA_050124355.1 Desulfobacterales bacterium
CGGGACCTCAACCAATATTATTATCAGTGATTTGAGCGCCAATGGCGGGTACAAGGCCATCGGTATGTTCGAACTTTCGACGCTGGGTGTTCCCATCGCAGCCGTCGGTATCGCTTTTTTGCTGGTTGCCGCACCGCGAATCATGCCAAAGCTGTTGAATCAAACCTGTGAACTTGAAAACAGTGAACATCGGCGATATCTGGCTGAGTTTGCGATTCCCCGGGGCAGCGCTCTCATCGATCATAATCCCGCCACGGTCTTTGCAAAGCAATATCCAAATCTTGAGGTACTTGAACTGATCCGTTATTCCCACATCTTCCATCCTTCACGTGATGTCGTCACCATTGCTGCAGACGATTTGCTGCTGGTAAAAGGATCCGCCAGCGATCTTATCGAAATACTTGGTCACGGTGAGGTCGAACTGCCCCGGTCAGAAAAGGGGATATCTTTCGGTGTTGGCCAAAAGGAGTCCATCGTCGTGGAGTTAATCATACCGCCCCAATCCTCCCTTTTGGGTCAAAGGCTAATGGAATCAAATCTTATGCGCGATCTCGACCTTCATATTATCGCCATTAAAAGAAGCGGTCTGCACTACACCGAAAAACAGATTCATGATGTCAAACTTAGAGTGGGCGATATTCTGCTGGTGTGGGGTCGTGCAGATATTATGGAAACCTTGAGAGGTCGTGCGGACTTCATCATTGTCGAGGATGTGCATCATGAGATCGTTCAGAAAAGAAAGGCCTGGAAGGCGGCTCTGATTTTCGCTGCCCTGGTCACTGTGGCGAGTCTGGGTTTGGCCGACATTATGGTTTGTGCCCTGACTGCGGCTTTTCTCATGATGCTGAGCGGTTGCCTGCAGCTGCGCGATGCCTATCGGTCTATTCAGGCGGATGTGTTGATGCTCATTGCGGGAACCATTGCCTTGGGTACGGCCATGGAAAAAACCGGGACGAGTCAATTGTACGCCGACGCTTATCTGGGAATCTTCTCCGGTTTTTCGCCAAATGTTGTTCTGGGCGGGTTTATCCTGCTGGCCAGCATCAGTACTCATATCCTTAGCAATAATGCCACGGCCGTTCTTCTCTTTCCGATCGCAGTCTCCACCGCCATTGGGATTGGGGTCGAGCCCAGACCTTTTATAATGGCTGTTTGTTTTGGGGCCAGTGCCTGCTTTGCGACACCCATCGGTTACCAAACAAACCTTTTGGTTTATGGACCGGGTGGTTATCGCTTTTCAGACTACTTGAAACTGGGTATTCCGCTGAGTTTACTGGTGTTGATAATAGGTTCTGTCTTTATCCCGATCCTCTGGCCGTTTTAACTCTGTAAAACGATTCATGCTGGTCTCAGAAGGGCGTTGCCATTTCTCCATTAAAAGAAATGTTTGAGCGGATCTTTTCCTAGAAGTAAATAATAAACCATTGCACCAAGAATTCCATGGGCGACCCCTAAAGGAAGGATATTTGGACATCGATAGAAAGAATAGGAAAAGAAGATTCCTCCGATGAATGTAAAAATGCGAAGTTTTTCTGAATGCCAGTGAACGAATGTGAAAACCAGCGTACAGATGACAATGCTCCAGGGCGCGAGCCCCAATTTTAAAAGGCGGGAATGAAAAAATGATTGAAACATAAATTGCTGCGCCAATCCCCAAAGGGGGTAAAGAAAGATGGTAAAATAAAAATAGATGGGGGGCTTGGGATTATCCGTAAAAGGAAAAATTGCGAGGATGACGATCGCCATGGGACAGAAAAACAAAGCCGATAGCCTAGACGCCTCTTTTAAATTATCAGTTCTGATGCCATAGGTCTTTAGAATTCCTTTGTCTGCTCGATAATCCCAACGAATGGAAAGGGCGCATAGAACAATCGCTGGAATGATAAAATAATATTTGCCTGAAATTTCCTTTCTAAAAACCATATACAAGATGACAAAGACCAGGAAGATCAATATCTCAATCAGGTTTTTTTTAATGTTCATATGGTTTCATGGCTGCCTGGGGTTAAGTTTGCCGCCCAGGGGATTATCTTGAGCCGACCAACGGATTTGGATGGTTCACGGTAATTTAAATGGAAACCGAAGCAGGCTCATGAACACACCACCGCTCGGTGTTGGGACATACCCGAGTTCGACCGATGTCTGTTTCCACAGGAGGCCGATGGTTGGCAACACACCGGGTGAAATCCCGCCGATGTTTGGTAAATTATCCGAATACCCGAGCATTAAGCCGGTGTACAGGTTTCCTTGGATACCTAGATGCCGGAATTTTCCAAAGTCGTATTTCCTCGTATGCAATCTTTTCCCGGCAAAAAAGGTTTCGTCATGATAACTGTTTATGAATCTCGATATCATATAGTCGTTATATAAAAAGGCGATCATACCCGTCTTCTCGTTCGTGTCGTCCGATCTATCAACGTGCCGGGTCCAGAACCCAACTAACACCGAAAATTCTCTGGTATCTTTTGCATCAGACGGCATGGGTAACAATAAAAATCCCAAAATAAAACCAGCTGCTAAAACGATAGCGTAATTCTTAAACTGCACGGAGAATCCTCTGTTTTTAGAATTTTCGAAAACGGCCAGCCTGAAATTCAGAACTACGGACGTGTCCTGAAAGCTGATGCAAGCCAAATGTTTGTGGTCGCTCCAACCATAAAGAATTTTGGATTATTTTTTCTTATACCACTTGCCATTGGCATCTTGAAGCATTTGACCGGCCCGGGCCTTGCCGGCTATTTGGGCGGCGCGGTGCTTTCCTACGACGTCAGCGGTGGTTTCCTGTTTTTTGGCGATGGCATCATATACCGACTTGCGATCCCTGTTTTCAGCTTTGACAACATCGGCCTTTTCTTTCTGGTCGCCGATAAATTCGAGAAAGCCTAAATTATTTTCGCCAATAATTCCGCGAGCTTTCAAATCATTAATTACCGGCAGTCGATCGATCATCCGCTGCTTTAGACTGTCCTTAGAATGCGCATCGCTTATCAATATTCCCAGAATAAAAACAGACAATACTGCAATGACCATTTTGAGCTTCATAATTTAATCTCCTTGATTGCTGGGCTGAGAGCGCTAGTTTTTTTTACTCGGATGAGGTAGACGTTCCAATTTGTTCCTCCGCTGAATCAATGTCACCAAAAAAATCATCGAGTGCCTTGTCTACCTTTACGTTGACATCAATGGTGATATGAATCGGTTTTACTTCCACGGGCGCCACCTCTACTTTGTGCTGGGTACAGCCAGAGGAAATCAGGAAAATAAACGTTGCCGGCAGAATGAGCCTTGTTATTCTCATGATCTTGCTCCTTGGGTTATCCCCCATTGTTGCATAAATTCGATCACGTATTTTGATCGATTTAAGCTAAACCACAGAGAGCACAAAATTTCACAGAGAATTAATTTTTATTTTTTTCTCTGTGCCCTCGGTGTCTTTGTGGTGAAATATTAGGTTACTATAACTACGAATATGTGCACTTAGAATCAGCGACCACCAGAAGAGCTGGGGTATGAGGAAAGCCCCTCGAAGGGGCCGTGGAGACATGCTCTGCTGATAGTCGCTGATTTGTATAAAGAATTTTGGCTTCATGTTACTTTTCTTCTGATAGCGTGTGCCATCACAACTCTTGATAAGTTTATTATGAGCACGCTTTTATTTGATCTGACTTTTTTGATAAGAAGTTGCGCTGACTGCATAT
>JASFFJ010000779.1:0-3696 GCA_050124355.1 Desulfobacterales bacterium
TTCGTCAATCGTCATTCTATATTTCTTTGTCGAAAGGCCTCGTACATTGCAACCGCTGCAGCCGCCGATACATTGAGGGAATTAAGGGTTCCCAGCTGGGGAATGGAGACCATAAGATCACAATTTTTTGCCACCAGAGGGCGCATCCCTTTTTGCTCGCCGCCAAGCACAATGGCAATCGACCCCCTCAGATCTGCGGCATAAATCGATTGCGCCGCATTTTGCTGCAAACCCATGACCCAAAGGCCGCGATGTTTGCAGTGTTTAATGGTTTGCACCAGATTGGTAACCCGGACCAGGCCGATGTGCTCCAGTGCCCCGGCAGAAGCTCTGGAAACCGCCGGTGTTGGTGAAGCACTGCGATCTTTGGGTACAACAACGCCATGAATTCCAACACACAATGCTGTTCTGATGATGGCCCCAAGATTCTGGGGATCCTGGATGTTGTCCAGCATCAGTACAAAATGCGTTGCATCCTGACCTTGATCCGTGTGTAAAATATCCTGAACAGAGACCAGAGGGTATGGACTTACCCTTGCGACCGCGCCCTGATGGCCGATCGTATCAGCCAGCGTCTTGAGATTTCCGAATTCTATATTTTCTTTACAAATACCTCTGGTTTCGGCAATCGATCTTATTTGGGCAAGACGCTCGGATCTTCTTTTTTTGTCAAGATAAACCTTATAAACACGCCGCCGTCCGGCGGCCAGGGTTTCCAAAACCGGATGGATACCATATAGTAATTCGGTTTTCACGAACGATATCTCTCAAAAATGGCGATCAGTTCCGCAACCGCATCCGTCAGTCGATCATTGATAATAACATGACGGTAGACGTCCTTTTGAGCTATTTCATCCTGCGCATTTTTCAAGCGTACCGCAATTGCCTCAGAGCTGTCGGTACCTCTGGATTGTAAGCGGGCTTTTAGCGTTTTCAGGGACGGCGGCATAATAAAGATGGTAACACTGTCTGGATAGCGCTGCAGTATCTGGCCGGCGCCTTGAATGTCGATATCCAGCAAAATATCCCGCCCGGCATTCAACTCCCCATCCAGATCGTCGGCACAGGTTCCGTAATAATGGCCGTGTACCTCTGCCCATTCAGCCCAACGCCCTTGAGAAATTCCCTTTTCGAACTCATTTTTAGAAATAAAATGATAATCCACGCCGTTTTGTTCCTCGCCACGCTGCAATCGGGTGGTGTAGGAAACCGAGTAAACCAGATCCATAAAACGATTTAGCACCGCGCGGCAAAGGGTTGATTTACCCGCACCGGAAGGCGCCGAAATAATGAAAAGAACACCCGGTTTTTTGGTCCCGCTGGATGCCATCTTTTTCAAACCCTTGTAAATTTAGCAAGCTCGTCAACAGTCTGAATACCGAATGTCATTCTTGGTAACCCGTTGGAATCAAAAACCCTGATATTTTATTTTTGTGATTTTTGTGCCTTTTTGCGGCCATATCAAATTTACGCTCGTCCGTTTCCTTTACTTCGATTCTCTTTGCATGTTGTACCGCTGAGAGACGGTTTCAGCCTGGATAGCGGAAAGCACCACGTGATTGCTGTCCATGACGATGATAGAACGGGTTCTACGACCGTGGGTGGCATCGATGAGGCGTTTTTCATCCCGAGCTTCGTCTTTGAGACGCTTCATCGGAGCGGAATTCGGAGACACTATGGCAACAACCCGATCGGAAACCACCGTACTCCCAAAACCGATATTTAACAAATTCTGATCCATTCATTCCCCCTTTTTTCTAACTAACTGCTTGAACCTAAATTGTGCGGATTATATTTGTATAATCCGCGTCGATTTCCTACATATTCCCCCGGGCCGGGGGACACCCCCATAAACACTTAACTCCATTCATAAGCTACCGACATGGATCAGGCTTGAATATGCAAGTTGTGATCACCCGCCAACGATGCAACATATTTATTTTCATCGGTAGAGCCGGTGATTTATGAAGGGAGCTATTCCACATTTTGGATTTGTTCTCTGATCTTTTCAAGCTCTGATTTGACATCCACAATCCTGTGTGCAGCATCGGCCTGACCGATTTTAGATCCCATGGTATTGAATTCCCGATGAAGCTCCTGCAACAAGAAATTGAGCTTACGACCCCCGGGCTCTTCAGAATTCATGATATGCCGAAACTGCTGGACATGGCTTTTTACCCGCACGATCTCCTCTGAAATATCGCTCCTGTCTGCAAGAAAGGCGGCTTCCTGGGCAAGACGTCCGGGTTCAATCTCCACCATATCATGGGTTAAGGCCCCTAACCGTTCCTTTAACCGATGTTGGTAGTGAGTCAATAAACCATCTGAATCCTTTTCAATTTCGCCGATGCAGTCGTCGAGGTAATCCAATCGTTTTAATAAATCGGCGGCCATGAAATCACCTTCTTTTTTCTGCATGACTTCAAGATTTTTCAGAGCAGCCGTGAGACATACCTCGATCACCGGCCAGATGATTTCGGCTTCAGCCACACGTTCGGTCTGTCTGATAATACCGCCAATGCTCATCAAAAGTTCCAGGGATATATTTTCATGCAGACCAAACTCATTCTTTAGCTCGGTCAGAGCAGACTGAATTGCCCGTACCCGTTCATGGTCGACCTCAAAGACAATGGCCCCCTCGGATTGATCTTTGATCTGAATTTTGACTTCTATTCGACCTCTGGCAATGTGCTCTGCAATTCGTTTTTTTATTTTTTCTTCCAGGTGTAAATAACCGGAAGACACGCGCAGCATGACATCAAGATGTTTGCTGTTATAGGCGCGGATATCTGCAGATACCGTAATTTCCGCTACGGTCTTTTCAGCCGTAGCAAACCCGGTCATGCTTTTAATCATAATTTGTATTCTTCTCCTTTACCTCTTTAAATCAACCGCATACTTGTTGCGAACCCGCTCGAGAAAGCGCTGTATGGGCTGATCGGCATAATCAGGATAGGTCCACGGTAAGGTTTCAAAAGCGCCGTTTCGATATATCAGGGTTAAATCGGCATAAATACACCGGCCGATATAAATTCTATGGGAATAATTTTTTCCGGAAGCCAACACAAAACGCTCATAGAGCAAATAGCCGGGGTCTATATTTACCCTGCGTTTGCGATGTCGCGAATATGTTCGTTCCAGCCGGTTGGTGGTTAATTTAATGGCAGCCAGGTCCTGTTGATCGATCAGGGTCTCAAATGCGAGCAAACGTCGGTATAGCGGCGATCCTAATTCCGATTCGTAATAGGCCGTATAATCAAAGGACATCCAATCACTGATGATATCTGGAGAACCGTATATAGACGTAATTTCAGCGACCAGTGGTTCAAATAGGGCCTTGTCCTTCAATAAAAGCCCGACAACCAGTTTTGCAGGCTTGGGTTGCTGGGGTAAGCTCATTTAACAAATCTCGAAAAATTTCCGGAGGCTGAAAGGCTGAAAGGCTGGGAGGCTATAAGGCTCAATATGTCTGAGAATTCATAGCATCCCAGCTTTTCAGCTCCCCAGCGTCCCAGCATATTGGACCACTAATCCTCAAGCGGCTTGGCCTCGTCGATCAGCATGATCGGGATATCCTCCCGAATTTCATAGCATAGCTTGCAATTATCGCAAACCAGGCCGTCTTTGGTTTCATTCAGATAAATATCTCCTTTGCATTTTGGGCATGCTAGAATATCCAATAGTTCCTGACTGATT
>JASFFJ010000780.1:0-3690 GCA_050124355.1 Desulfobacterales bacterium
ATTTTGCAGTTGATGATACCTTTTTTAAGTGCGTCGGTGGCCATACCGACAGTACCGCAAAACTCATTGATGTCCAGGCCCATTTTATTCAGCTTATTGACGAAATGAAGCACTGTCGCAACGTCTTTTAGGCCCAAGGTTAGCCCGAGAGTCATTATGTATGCGACCTCGTATTTGGGGCCTTCCTCTCCCGCATATTTCCCATGCTTGATGCGCCATTGTTTGCCGCATTTCAATGGACAACGAAAACACCCATGAGACTTGGATTCTACCGCATCATAATAGGCGGCAATGTCCAGTGCCGATATGTCCTCATGCATAACCTTTCTTCTCCAGTTATCACCATAGAGAAGATCGAGGGAATGAACGATGTTGATAAACATGGGGGTGCCATACCGGGTAAATAATTCGGGAAAAGCCAATTCCTTGGCACACCGCTTGATTGTTGTTGAAATTCTATTCATTGCCTCTGGATGATATGCCGATGTTTGTCCTCCACCTTGCGTGTGCACAACGATTGCTTTTACATTTTTTGTTCCCATCACGGCACCCATTCCGGCCCTGGAAAACGAGTGACTGCTCCGGTCGAATTGGATACTGGCGTACCGGACCCTGTTCTCACCGGCTGGTCCAATGGATGCAATCATGGACTTTGGATGCCTCTTCTTAAGGATTGTATCGGTTTCGTAAGTGTCCAAACCCCAGAGATCATTGGCATCAATGATGTTGCAAACACCGCTCGGTGCAATAAGTATGTAGCATGGTTTGGAGGAGACACCAGTAATAATGATATGATCATAACCGGCACGCTTGATTAAAACTCCGAAATTGCCACCACCATTTGAATCGCCAAAGATTCCGGTAAGAGGGCTGAGAGCCGTAAATGTAGACCTTGCGGATGTCGGAAAGGGTGTTCCCACTAAGGGTCCCGCACCAAATATAAGCGGATTATCCGGATCTTCGGCCTTCACTGAAGGACGGAGGTATTGATATAAAAACCATGCATTCAGACCTGCGCCGCCAATAAATCTCCTCGCATCGCCTTCGTGAAGATCTTTTACCTGTGATGTTTTTTCGTCTAGTTCAATCTGCAAAATTTTACTTCTATAGCCGTATTGCATATCATTCTCCTTAATAATAGTTTATTCGATACCATTTTTAAAAACTGTAGCGAAGACGAACCAAACCACTTGTGCCCATGCGGCCCAAACTTGAATTTTCATCGCCCACGGGTATGTTGACCGCCGCAGATAGTTTCCAACCCGGAAATAGGCTCCATTCGAGCCAAGGATTGACAAGCAGGCTCGTGTCGTTGCAGTTGATATGATAGTATCTCCAGCTTTAACCGAGATCCAGCATGGTTGCCCTCACCGCCGTCCGGCTGCGATTTGAGATGCTAACTTCCTTGCTTTTTTATCCATGCTGAATGATCGACCAATCCATATTTTCTCAAGGCATCCTTGATATTCAGACCAATTAAGCTTCCCATGGGCTGTGGTTGATCCGTGTCCCACAAAAGAGATATGGCGAAGTCGCCATTCACTAATGCGTGAACATAGACTTCGGCTGCCGTCAGGCCCGGTTTGTATTTTAACTCCTTGGTAAATGAAAGTATTTTCGATGCAATTGTCTCCTGCGGATTTCCGCCAACCTGCACCCTAATAAACTCAAGCCACTTCATTATTTATCTCCGATATCTAACCATTAAGCGGTTCATATTTTCACAGGAACTATTCTTTTGTTTTTTCATAATGGCAATATGTGTGCCATTGAAGATAAAAAAGATTAATTCATAAAATTTCAATTAGTTATTCAATTATCTCAAGAAAAAAGATAAAATAGTATGGCTCTGTTCTGGTAAATATTACAGAAATTGCTTACGTATTTAACAGTATTAAGCTATTCTATCATATATAACAGTCATTTTGTGACAAGCAGAGACTAAGACGATGGCATCTGAGGATAAAGAGTTTTTCCGTGAGGCTACACTAAGGCTGTGCAGTAGCCTTCAAATAGAGAAGGCGCTTCAACGGTGCTATAAATACGTTAGAAAGTTTATTCCGATGGATCTGATGTTGCTAAGCTACATTTCACCTGAAATCGGAGGAATGCAATTCCTCGCGGAGGCCAGTGAAAAAGGTGGGAACCGATCTGATCGAGTGATATTTTTGCCGCAAGAAACGGTGGAATTGGCAACCGGACTATCTCTCCCTGATATCATGGTCGTGGAAAATCCTGCGAAGCACCCGGTGGCAAAATATGCGATTCGGTTTGTCGAAACCAAAAATCCCTCAATGATTATAATACGCCTGGTCTTAGAAGGGCAATTCTTAGGAGGATTGGCTGTTCTGTCAAATGATAAAGGCATCTATGACGAAGAACATGCAAACCTGCTTGCAACACTAAAAGAGCCTGCTTCCATCGCCTTGTCCAACTGTCGAAGGTTTCAGGAAGTCAACAGACTAAAAGAATTGCTTGCCGATGATAATCGATACCTTCAAGACGAACTTGGACGTATAAGTGGCGATGAAATAGTTGGAGCCGATTTTGGACTCAAAGGTGTGATGGAAATGGTCAGGCAGGTGGCACTGTTGGCCAGTCCTGTTATAATATTTGGTGAAACAGGAACAGGCAAAGAGGTCATCGCTCGTGCTATCCATAACCTATCTAAACGCCGGGAAGGCCCTTTTATCAAAGTCAACTGTGGGGCAATTCCCGAAACGCTTATGGACAGCGAGCTTTTCGGCCACGAAAAGGGAGCCTATACAGGCGCCTTGTCACAAAAACGAGGGCGTTTCGAGAGAGCTGACAACGGTACCATATTCCTCGATGAAATCGGCGAGCTTCCCCTTGAGGCGCAGGTGAGGCTTTTAAGGGTACTTCAGGAGAAAGAGATAGAGCGATTAGGGGGGACTCAACCCATCAATCTCGATATAAGAGTTATCGCTGCGACTCACCGAGATTTAAAAAATATGATTCGGGAAGGTAGATTCCGTGAGGATCTCTTCTATCGACTTCAAGTTTTTCCGATATCCATTCCGCCATTAAGACAGCGCCTTGGGGATATCCCAGCACTTGTTCAGCACTTTATCACGAAGAAATCCCGCGAAATGGGTCTTAAGGATATTCCTACCTTGGCTAAAGGTGCCATCGACCGACTTAATGCCTACCGCTGGCCAGGCAATGTGCGTGAACTGGAAAACACCGTTGAACGCGCACTCATCCTTTGCAGAGGAGAGCCTCTTCAGTTTTCAGATTTACAGCCCCACTCCTCTGGAGAAAAAGATCAGTTTGCAGGTTCTCTGGATACTGATTCCCTTAATATGAACGTGGTTATAAGCAGGCACATTCGGGGTGTCCTCGAGATGACTGGCGGCAGGGTTGAAGGACAGGGCGGAGCTGCAGAACTTCTGGGCATAAATCCCGGCACTCTGAGGCATCGCATGCGCAAGTTGGGGATTCCCTTCGGCAGGAGGACGGGCATTGACAAATATTCAAAACCTCATCATCGTAAAACCTAAAGATTACGTGCTAAGCAACGCCTTGAAAATTTATTAAGGGCTTTGTGGCCCTCATGTGGCCCTCCTCGCTGTAAACCCGCGCCAGTCGTGGAGAAACTTGGGTTCGACTCCCGCCGCCTTCGGTTGAAGCGTAGCGAAAGCAGAAGGCTGCCTCCTAAACTGGATCATT
>JASFFJ010000781.1:0-3687 GCA_050124355.1 Desulfobacterales bacterium
CCCGGTTAGCATCAGCTACCAGGGCCATATTTTTGTAAGATACGCTAAACTCGGCCACAGATCCTCCTCCCGGTGGGGTTCGAGGGAAATTATCGGTGGTGAATTATTATTTAATTTCAAGTAAGTGAACAAATACTCGAAATCGAAGGTTCCCGACCCCAAAGCCAGATGCTCGTCGGTCTTACCGTGGTTGTCATGGAGGTGAAGTTGTCCGATATACGGCCCTAACGATGCCAGCCATACTTTTAGTTCGGAGTTTCCGAAAGCGGACAAATGGCCGCAGTCCAGGCAAAAGCCAACATTGGGATTATTGAGACGATCAAGGATAATGCGGATATCCTCCGGGTCCTCTTCATAAACATTTTCCAGCATCAATTTGACGCCGTGTTGACCGAGGCTATTTGCAAGCCATGACCAGGTTTCCAGGCAATTTTCTAACCATTGCGATTTGAAATAACCATAGCGCTTCCAATCATAGCCTGCATGACAGACAACTGTTTCGGGTCTGAAGACGGGCACCAGTTTCAACAGCTGTTCGAAACGATTCCGGGTTAGGGCCCTTACGGCTGGGTCGGTGGATCCGGCCGACAGATCGATAAACGGGCCGTGAAGGGTGACGGTAAAACCATGATCGTGAAAAATTTTGCCGATTCGTTTGAAATCCGCAAAGGAGAAACCATCCAACGCTGCTGCATCGATTCCGATTTCCGGATTCAATCGATGTTCAAGGAAACGGTCCAGATGGCTATCATCAAGCATTCTAAAAGGAATGTTAACTTGAACGTTGCGTATTATATTCTGCACCGACTGGCTCATATCTTTTGCTTCCCATATTCAAGTCCGTCTGAATGTGGTACCCATTCGAACTGGATTCATTTTTCGTTAGACATCACTGCACTCGGGTTTGAGAACTGTTTGTTCGACGTCTAGTGGAATGGTCAAGTGGTATACACCGTGGTCCAACTTGGCAGTCACAGTTGTGTCTCCTTTTTCGAAAACTTTCATCTAAAGATGCCTGTTCCATTGCCTGGCGAGAAACATCGACGGCCACGCCCAGGCTGCAATAACCGGCCTCGTTAAGGGGGGGTAATCTGGATAAACGCCACATTCATATAAATACCCAGGAAGCGTTAAAGTTGATAATAGCTTTGTAAGATAGAAGAAGCAATTCATCTCCAGCGTTATAAGCCAAAAATCCAAAATCCGAATACGCAAATTCCAAACAATATTCAAATTAAAAAAACCAATGTTACATACATTCTGGTAACTTATCTATTGTTTGATGGCCCTTTGCATGTTTTGAATTTTGAGTTTCAGTCATTGGAAATTGCCCTTCGACTTGGCTCAGGGAGATGAGCAGCTGGTCGAACCAATTGAGATTTGTTATACAGTGCTTGGAATTCCCATGATTTTGTTAATAACAAATTTCTGCAACTCTAACTTATTATCTGTTATTATGACATGGACCTGCTTCGACAACGCAACATACTTGCGCCGGTTCCATTGGTGTTGTATAGGTTTTCGAATATCTCGATTTAGGCAGTCACTTTTTCGGTGCAATTCCCACAGAATAATTAGCATTTTCTGCAGATTTACAAGTTGGATGATATGGAAATAGACGTTCGGGAGGGTTTTGAAAAGTTGTTGATTGGCTGCATTGATTTTTCCTTTATGCTCTGGCCACAACCATTTCCCGGCCACGGTCGACTAAAGGCATGCAAAATCGTATCTCACCGCGGAGAACACGACAACAACATGGTTTTCGAAAACACAGTTGAAGCCTTCGATCTAGCCTACGAGAAGGGGGTTTGGGGAATAGAATTCGACGTCCGCTGGACGAAAGACCTTCACCCGGTCGTCATCCATGATCCGGATCTCAAACGGGTATTCGGAATTGATTTATCCATCGGCGATGTGACCCGGGACGAATTAAAATTAAGATGTCCCGCGGTACCGTCACTTGCAGAAGTAGTTGAAAAATTTGGTAAAAAATTGCACCTTATGACTGAAATTAAGGCCGAAATCTATCCAAATCCCAAATGGCAGAATGATGTTTTCAAGGAGTGTTTTTCTTCCCTTGAGCCGCGAAGGGACTTTCATCTGATGTCCCTTTCGCCGTCTATGTTCGAACTGATCACCTTCGTGCCGGCATCCACCTTAATTCCCATTGCAACCCTGAATATTGCCCAACTCAGTGATATGGCGTTAGAAAAAGATTACTGCGGTCTTGCCGGGCATTATCTCTTGCTAAAAAACGCCATATTGGCCAAGCATTACAAAATGGGACAACACGTGGGTACCGGATATCCCGCCTCAAAAAACTGCCTGTTCCGGGAAATCAACCGAGGGGTTGAGTGGATTTTTTCCAATAAAGCCGCTGAGCTGCAGGGCATCGCCAACAAGCTTGCCGATATTGCGACCTTATGAGAATAAGAGCGAGTTTCCTGAATAATTTTGAGTATTGAACAAGGGTTTGAATCAAATCATGAGAAAAAATACCAAGTTAAGATTTGATGAGGTCATAAAAAGTCAGAATTGCAATTCTTATTCATTGTAACCTATTGGAATTACAAGCCCTGAAATTTCATTTTTGTGTTTTTTGTGCCTTTTTGCGGCGATATCAAATTTATACAGATTCTGGGAGCATACACTTATGCCGGAGCAAATAGGTTTCAGACGAAATATGGGCTTGTTTATGGCGGTAATGATTGGCATCGGCGCTACGATGGGTCCGGGGATTTTTGCCCTGCCGGGTGAACTGGCACATATGATCGGCCCGCTTGGGATTCTCGTCTATTTAGCGATGGGTTTTTTAACCGTATTTACGGCCCTAAATTACAGTGAACTCAGTGCTGCCATACCCTTAGCCGGCGGCGGATATTCTTTTACCAGCAGGACCCTCAACAGACCGGTGGCGTTTTTTACCGGTTGGTTCTTCTGGATCGGCAACACCCTGGCCTGTTCGATGTACGCCCTTATTTTTGCACTGACAATCCGGGCCTACTTTTTACCGGATGCCGGCATCGCACTTCTCACCCTGGTCACCACCGTCGTTTTTACCCTTGTCAACTTCATGGGAATGAAGGAAGCCATTATCGTTATTACCGTAATGAATCTGGTGGAATTGGCGGTATTGGTCGGTGTTGCCGCGCTTGGCGTCACTGATATAGCAGCGCCCAATTTGGAACCTTTTGCGCCGATGGGATGGGGCCCCTTCATTCCGGCCATGGCCCTCATTTATATCTCCTATGTCGGTTTCGAGCTAATTTCGAATGCCGCTGAAGAGATCATTGATCCGGGAAAAAACATTCCACGAGCGATTTTGATCACCTTGGGTGTGAGTACCGCCATCTATGTGTTCGTGGTTGGGGTCATGATGGGCACCGTCAATTATACCGAGCTTGCCCAGAGCGACATTCCGTTCATCTTCACTGCTGAGCGGCTTTTCGGCCCTTGGGGCCGTTGGGCCGGCATCATTGCGACGATCATGGCGAGTCTTTCCGCATTCAGTGTGACCTTGGGTGCCAGCGCCCGCATTTTATACGCCTTGGGGCGCGATAAACATTTTCCTTACGTCTTCGCCAAGCTGCATCCGAAATTCCAGACGCCACATGTTGCCCTTTTTGTTTGTGCCCTGATCGTGATTATTTTCAGCTCCTCGGGCATCGTTAAATTTGTCGCTTCTTT
>JASFFJ010000782.1:0-3678 GCA_050124355.1 Desulfobacterales bacterium
TCTCATTTTTTTGTTCAAATGGTCCTACCTCGCCCACGACGTATCTTCCGGCGCCCTGCTCGGCTGAGGCAATTTTCATCGTTCTATCTTTTAAATTCTTACCAGCAAGTCCGGTGGCTTATGAATTGAGTTAGAGATATTTCGCGAATTCCAACGCCATGTTATTCAGCAGGGTTTCCATCAGCCAGTACGTATCAGCAATCTTTTTCGTTTGTGCAAGGACCTTGTCTTTATCGTCGACAAACACGTCCGGCACCCATTCATGACCGTGTTTCCGTGCGAAACACATGACCATGTCCCGGGTGTACTCGGGATGGAACTGAAGTCCCACCAATGGCCGGTTGTTACAGACAAAGGCCTGATTTTTAGAGGCGTTGCTGTCGGCCAGTCTGGTGCAGTTTTGGGGAAGAGAGAAATGGTCGCTATGCCAGTGAAAGGATACAAAGAACGGCGGCACATTCTGAAAAAGAAAGGATGCCTGACCCGCCGGGTTGACGGACACCTCGTGCCAGCCGATTTCTTTATATTTATTGGGGAAAAGCCGTCCTCCCAGGGATTCCACCAGTAGCTGGGCGCCAAAACAAATACCCAGAAATGGTTTGCCCTTGGCCAGAACCTCGCCAATAAATGCTTTTTCTTCCTGCAGCCATGAGTTTGACTGATTGTCCCAGGCATGTTGTGATCCACCCATCACCATCAGCCAGTCGAAGGATTCTATAGACGGTAAATCTTCATTGTTGCAAACGTAGATTTGATTAACCGGGTAGTCCTTCTTCGCAGCCCAAAATGATATATTGGTGCGTGAAAAGTCCTCCGGGTCATGTTCTATCAGTTGAATTCTCAATAGTCGGTACCGTGTCGGTATCTTAAGTCATCGATTGTCGCGCAGCGGCGGATGCGGGTAACTGACGGGGATAAACGTGTCCATTTTTGAAAGGGGATAATTTCGCCTTCTAGATATCACCTTGTCGCGGCGTTACAATGGCAATTCTTCAACATCGGTATTGTCGGCTATAAGTTAGGCCATCTGTTGCTGCTCTTCTGCGACCTCGTTAACTTCAAAAACCTTGTTTACCTGTTGTATGTAGGCTTGTTCCCTTTTTTTTCTGAGCTTATTATATTATATTTGCCATGTTATTTATGCAACTAAGGAGTCTAATGTGCTAGTTACTGGACCCCAAGCGTTTCATGGACGGAATTATTCTCGTCATCCAATATTTCTCTCAATTTTTCTGAAAAGCTTTTCATGGTAAATGGTTTTTGTATGAATCCCTGACAGCCCCGACTCAATATATCACTTGCCTCACCCATTATGCTATAGCCGCTGGAGAGCAGAACCTTTGCATCCGGCTTGAGCGCTTTGATGCTGTCGAAAGTTTCTCCGCCACCCATTCCGGGCATGATCATGTCCAGAACCACGATGTCGATCTCATCTTTCTTTTCGGTATAAATTTTTATAGCCTCCTTGCCGCTGGGAGCAGTCAACACCGCGTACCCTAATTCTTCCAGAATTTGCGATCCAACCTTGAGTATGAACTCTTCATCATCCACCAGCAATACGGTCTCAGGACTGTAAAGATTATCATTAGTAAGTGGCTTTTCGTCCTTTATCGCTATTTCCGATGCCGGCAGATAGATATGAAATGTTGCCCCCTCTCCTACCTGACTGACAACATCAATTGTCCCCTGATGGTTTTGGATAATTCCGTATGCAGATGCAAGCCCTAAACCGGTACCGTGGCCCCGCTGCTTAGTCGTAAAAAAGGGTTCAAACATTCTTTGTCGGGTTCCCTCGTCAATACCGACGCCGGTGTCGGAAATAGAAATTCTCACATATCTGGCCGGAGGTAGTCCGAATTCTTTGGCCTCATGCGCCCCAAGAATTAAATTGTTTGTTACCAGGGTGAGATCCCCTCCCCCGGGCATCGCCTGTCCGGCGTTAACAAATAGGTTTAACAGTACCTGCTGAAGCTGCCCCTGGTCTACATCCACAGGCCAGATTGCCTCCTCATATTCCTCATGGATGCTGATTTCTCTTTTGGTCCTGGCGAACATCCGGAGGGTTTCCTGGGAGATTTCATTCATATTGGTCGATTTGACATCAAATTTGCCATCCCGGGCAAAGCCCAGCAGCTGTTTGGTCAGATCCGCGCCGTTTTGGACCAGCGTTTCGATGCTGTTTAGGTTTTTATAATTTGGATGTTCCCGATCGGTTTTTAACATTATCAATGAGGCGTAGCCCTGAATTCCCATCAGAAGATTGTTGAAGTCGTGGGCGATCCCTCCTGCCAGGGTGCCGACGGCCTCCATTTTCTGGGCATGTCGTAACTGGGTTTCCAGTCGTTTCCGATCGCTGATATCTCTGGCGACGCCGTAAGTACCGAGAAACTTCTTGGAGCTGTCTTTGACATTCTTGTCATAAATACCGGTGGATTTCAGTTCGATGGTCAGGTGCCGCACTTCGCAAGTTTTGGGTTCATCGCTTTCCTCAGAGGAAATAAGCCTCAATTCGATACCCGTGGCCGATCGTTCCCCCGTTCTTCTCTCATTAAAAAACCATTTGGCCCTCTCCTGATCATCTTCATGAATAATGGTGCTATAGTGCTTGTTAATCAACTGCTCTCGATCCACACATAGCAAGCGCTCGGCTGCATTGCTGATAAGGGTGAAATTGCCGGCCTCATCCAGCGCGTAAATAATATCGGGGGAATTTTCCACCAAACGGTGGTACCGACTTTCCGACCACTCCAGCTTTTCATGGAGAACTTCGTATTTTCTCTGGAGATTCTTTAGTTTTAACGCATTCTCAACCGTCGAAGACAGTTTTTCGAGTTCTAACGGTTTCCTCACATAGTCATAGGCGCCTCTTTTCAAGGCACCTATGACAAAATCCAAGGACGCGTCTCCCGTGATGAAAACCACGTCGGTATCCGGGCTCTTTTGGTTGATCAGGTCCATCAGCTGGTCACCGTCCGGATCAGCTATCGCCGTATCCAACAAAATCACGTCAAACCGACGGTCCTGTAACATTTCCCGGGCCTCGTCTCCACTACCGGCGGTTGCGACATCATAACCCTTTGTGTCAAACAAAACCCGGAGGCGTTCACACATTTCCGGTTCATCATCTATAATCAAAATCCTGGGTGTAAATACCATGGCCTATTAATCTCCATGTGTTTAACCAATCGAAGTTGTTTGACACATTAGATCAAACAATCGGCATGTAAGGAACTAAATTTCAGGCAATATACCCTTTGACAACCCCAGACCGTTTTAGATAATTACCAATTAAGTTTTGCAGAAAATACGCAAAAATTTTTCACCACAAAAACTCGAAATCTATAAATTTATTATAAGTCGCTTTCTTTTTTTCGCCCTTTCGTGATTAATTTTTTGCTTCCAGTTTATCCGGGTTAGTGATTAGGGTTCACCGAGGTTGAACATTTTAAAGCGTCAAACCCACATTTTTCCATTGTTTTATTATACACTTATAAGCGGATGTGTCAATCATGCAAACTTCGGTATCTGTAAACCATTTACTTAAACGTAACCCCTGATAGACCACATGAGCGTTGAAGGGATTGAACATTGAACATCGAACGTCCAACATCGAACGTTGAATATTGATGACGCTGCGCTTTGTCTAATTTTAAATGAGCGAACCGCAGCCTGCGATGA
>JASFFJ010000783.1:0-3676 GCA_050124355.1 Desulfobacterales bacterium
AGGACGAAATTGATATCTTTTGTCGCTTTGTTGCTTTTAAACAGTGATCTACCTTTTCTGCCTCATAAATTCTGTATTTAACAGAATAAATATGGGATAAAAGTTAAGAGCCGCGTTACAAGTGATTTTTATCACCCTATCCCTGAAACGGGTGCGCCGCTACCGAACCGGATAACTAAGAACAAACTATTTTTTTATCCGGTTAGGGATGAATCACACCTACAATCGTAACGATAATAAGGATAGTATAGATTAGTAAGGTTGTTGGAAATGAGCTGGATTTAAATTTCAAAGCAGTTCCACCAGACTTTTTTAAAGCCGGGATAAAACCGTATTTGAATTTAAAGGAGTTGAGTTCATCTAAAATGAGATGTAGCAGGCATCCAAATAATGCAGCTGCTCCTGTAATAAAGGCGGCCTGTCCGCCCGAATTGGAAAATAATAAATACCCAACTCCTCCACACAAAATCGCAAAAGGGATGCTATGCATAATCCCTCTGTGTACGGTCATCTTTTTTATAAAGGAGCAGACAATATAATTAATGAAGAGGTATGACAGTATAAAGTAGCAGATCAGGAATTCCGGCGAATTTCCCCCATATTGGGCTGCTGTGGGAAAAAAAACGCAGGGAATTATTATGGATAGAAGCTGAAAAAGAAGGGTTAAGGGCTTGCCGGTATCACTATCTATATCAGGTAATAGCCCTGCAAGGGCACCAATGGTAAAAACAGCTCCTGCCTGGGTCACTGTCAAAGCATTGGTGATCAGCCCTGCAACAGAAAATCCGGCTCCTGAAATAATTCCGCCCGTAAGGTGAGTTTTAAAGTCAGCCATAGGTTCAAATTCTCATAAATTTAAGCATTGTTGATGTTGGCTACATTTACCTAATAGGATTTCATCCAATCCGGTCTGGTTCAATAAAAAGTATAAAATCCCGGTTTATTTTTATGGTGAAAGTAATTTTGAGTTTTTAACAAAATCATTCCCAATTGTCTGATCCAGTATTTTTTTACCGAGAAGCTTGTTTTCGGGTTCAGAATATAAAGCCTGGTGCCAGAAACAATAGGCCATAAGTGAGTAACCCCTGGCATATAATAAATCTCCGGTTGCTTCTAAAAGTTCCCTGGTAATTGCGATTTTTTGGTTGGCTTGCAATTTCTGAAATACTTCCTGGAATTCTTCCTTTGTCAGATTAGAATAATTACCGGTAGGAATAAATTGTTGAATTTTGGAAGTTTTCAATGGAACATCACCAAGTGAATTCAGGACAGCCTCGGAAAGAGAATTGAGATTTAACTCCGAATTTACTGCCTCAATAAATAGCTGCTGGTGGCCAAAACTGTTTACCGGATATCTGTAGGATCCGGATGGTTCGACCTTCCATTTTTTGACCAGTTTATATATTTCATCATAAGTTAGGCCGGATTTTTCCAATCTACAACCATTTCTAATAGTCAATTTAGCCAATTGTTCGTGATTGGTTTCAAGCAGTTTATGAGCAAAGGCTAAGGCCAGCGTCGAATCGTAGGGTCTTTCATCAATAAGAACGGCAATCTGATATTTGTCCAGGCTGGCTAACTGGGGAAGCGTGATTTTCGAAATTCCTGTCAGGGCTTTGGGATCAGGCAGATCCATACCAAGAAGAAAAAATATAAAATTTTGCCCGCAGGATTTGGCAAGTCGCTTAACCCCGATTTGCGGGCTAAATAGTTCAGGTCGGAGAAGCGCCAATTCTAAATAAGTGAGATAGTCAAGAGGTATATCGTTGGCGATGGCTGCCTTTTGGATTTTTTCGATAACATCACGTTGACTTACTTTTCTGGTTTTTAACTTTGGGGCCTCGACCGAGTAAATATAAGACCGCACGCCGTTCTGAAAAAAGCTGTGGATATGGGTCAAACCCCTGAGGACCGAGGATACAGACGTAACCTGCCAGTAAAGTGCCTGCACCATGCGTTTTTCGTTTGATGAAAAATTATCATTCCATCGAACCTGCCCCTGGAGGTACATGGCGAAATTGCGCTGGGCATAAAGACTGGCCTTTGATTTATTCAGAGAGGCAGAAGAGGTCTTTGTTGGTTTGAGATCGACCCTGGTGAAAAGATACTGCTGTTTCTTTATTACTTCTCTATTTGTTAGTTCAATTCGGGAATTTAAATAGATATCTGCAGGAAGCTGAGTGCTATACGCCCAACTTCCTGCTGAGATATCGTATATAAAAAGGCAAAAACAAAGAAAGAAGATATCAAAAATCTTCCTCACTTGAGCCTCCCGAAGCAGATCCCTGGTAATTGCCCTTGGCCTTTAAGGAATCACTTTTAAAATGGTTGGATTTTTGGGCCGAAGACTTTCTTGTAGATTTCGGTTTGGCATTCAACTCAGATTTCAATTGCCTTGCGTCGTTGGCATCGTCAGGGGACCAGCTCACGATTGAACCAATGATGATCTGTTCGGTAAGGGGATGTTTGGCACCCCAGACGCCTAACTGCCTGATACCATTTATCTTTGAGGGTCCACTGACGCTCCTGATCGTTTTTTGAAATGCGTCTCCGCCGTCATATTCTTCCATTGCACCTGCCAGTTCTTTGGAGACCTCGTAGTTCTCAGTAGCTTCATTAAGCACGGTATATTCCTGAGCAAAGCTTCTCAGAGTCCCCTCAGCGCGCAAACGGGCCTTTTGAATCGCAATATTTTGGGACTTTTTACTTTTTGATTTAGGCGTACTCTGAGCATAGGCGATCACATGAAACTGTCCTTTCTCATCTCGCAGCATTTCAGTGCCGAACGTACTAAGCAACTCTGAGACCCCCTCGGATGTTTTCCAGTTAGGGATTTGCTGCTTGATCGGTTGGTTCGGGGTCCCTGCAGGTGCAAGGGAAGGGTCTGAGAAAATGGCATCCGCCATGGCCATGGTTTTTGGGGAGTAGAGGGCTACCACACAGATCTCACCCTGCTCGCCCTGCTTGATTGATTCACTGACAAAAATACGCCGAATCCCCTTGAGTTGCGATTGTGAAGAAGACCTGACAATGTCACTGAATATCGTGGAATTAGTTACTTCGCGAGCGACCTCTTCTACCATCTCCTGGTCAGCCGGATCATTGGAGTTAGGATCGACGCCCTTTTCCTGAAGTTTTTCGTCCAGGGTGGCATTGATCAAACTAAGGGTTTTACGTTTAATTTTCTGGAGTGCACTTTCTTCCTGTGGTTCAGCTTTTTTTGCAGCAGCCTCTTTTTCCCAAGTGAAATCGCCCTCTTTCTCATCGAAGGTCACCTCTCTGGATATTTCAGATTCAATGAATTTTAAAATGTCTTTTTTGGCGTTCATCATCGCCTTGACGTAGGCATCTTGTCGTGAGTTGATATAGTTTCGGTGCCCCGGCGGGGCAGAAATCACAGCTGAATTAGACTGAACAAAAAAATAGCTGCCGTTCCCTTTATCATTTTTGCCTTTATTCCAGTCCCTTTCAGCAATCCAGTCCTCGCAGGGCCCACACCCCAGGTCGAGTAGTTCTACAGATTGGGTTTTTGCTTCGGCCGGCGTGTTGAGCTCTTCTGCTTCTTGCTGGAGCTCACTCATCAAGTCGTTACTTTTTGCAACGGTCTGAGAACTCATCAGCAACAGACCGGCAGTGATGGTTAAAACTAGTCGTTTCATATAATACTCCTCTTATG
>JASFFJ010000784.1:0-3667 GCA_050124355.1 Desulfobacterales bacterium
CCCTGATATTGACGAGCTGCGAAATGCAAAAAAGCCCGAACCGTGGTCATGTGCATCGCAGCGCCGACGCCGTGGCCGGAGGCGTCGGCGACGACAATTCCCCAGCGATTGTCCGGTAAACGGAAATAATCGTAATAATCACCGCCGACTTTATCACAATAGATGCTGGTCCCGGAAATATCCAAACCCGGAACCCGGGGGGCCTGCTGCGGCAAGAGGTTTTGTTGAACCTCTTCTGCCAGGGTGAGGCCATTGAGTAGCCGCAAACGATGCCGCAGCCCGTCAATCATCTTGTTGGTGTGACCGGCAATCACGCCGAATTCATCTTTCGTTGCGACCGGTACATTATGGGACAGATCACCGTGGCTGATACGTTCTAGGACATCGGTTTGAGTGTTGAAAAGGAGCTTCAGATTGTGCGAAAATGCGATGATGAGGTTGATCACCAATACTGCTAGCACCGCCATGATAAAAAACACTTCAGCAGCGACGGACATCTGAGCATCCAGGATGGCACCCACATCTTGTTCGAGTTTCGACAACCAGACAATATCGCGGGCAAAGACCATGGACATCACGGTCGATACGACCACCGTGGTGACAAGGGCCACAAAAGAAAATTTGCGGGTAATGGAAAAGAGATGTTTTGGCGGTGACAACCGGTGATTTTGAGAAATGGCCTTCCGGATCAGTATCCGCTCTCTTATTAAAGCCGAATCCAGTCCGATGAAGAAACCGGCAACCGCGCATCCGATCATCAGGGAACCGGCGCTGGATAACGTAAATTCAAAAGTAATTCTGTTATAGGCCGCAGCGATTAAGCCGGCTGCTAAACAGACGGTAAGATCGAGGATAAAAGCGCTTCTCGGCTGGCGTGCTCCAGGCGCTTTGTTAACAAAACGTCGCTCTGCGGGCACCCTGAAAGCCAGAACGATCAGAAACGATATTAACAGTATTACCCCCAGGGTCACGGGGGGCAGGGTTTCCAAAAACGGTCAGACCTGCCCTCCGTAAATGGTCAGGGCAATAACTGCGAATGCGTATTGTAATATAATTCGCATGAGAATAAGGTTCATGGTTTTTATGGTTCTCGTAAAACCGGAATGTGAATTGACAGATCAAAAAAAAAAATCGATACACTATCTTTAATTGGTTGATTCGAATTACCTAATCAACCAGTCAACCAATAAACTACTCAACGAGATATGTGTAAATTCTTACTCGTCACAAACATGACGATTGGAAAGATCTTTTTCCAGATCCATCATAGGAAACTTTGGCATCATCCCTTTCATCATTTCGCTACTCACCATTTCGGTGCACTTTCTCGCTGATTGTATGGTGGGATCCTTTGCCATTTCTTTACCGAATGAAATCGCAGTTTGCTGGGCTTCGTCACGCTTTCCTTCAGCACATAAAGATTCTACTTTGGTCCGCATCTTAGATGACCGTTGATCAAGCGCATCCAATTCAGCTTGATCAATCTGTTCCAAGCATGACTGCATTTTCTGCATCTCTTGCATCATTTTCTGCATGTCTTCCTGGCTCATATTTTGAGAGGTCTGTGCAACTGTTACCATTGGCATAAACAGCAATAGAATAATTGCAGATATTTTCATATTTTTTTCTCCTTTTTCCTAAAGTTGCAACAATCGGATATTCTTGGGTAAATGTATGTTCCGTCCACCCCATTATTTCATTAACGATGCCCATCTGAATGGACCCGATGCGTATATTGCCTGCTATTTGTTGTAAGCTGGCCTTAGCCCTTTCAACATGGGGTAGTGCTTTCTGTTGAGGGTCTTGAGCTCCGCGCCCTCAGCCTCGGCAGTAGCAGCCAAAATGGCATCCGCAAGGCCGACGCCGTGCGACTTGCCGAAATCGCGCTTGTGAAGCGCTCCGGCTTTAGCGATCTCCGCGCTTACTGGTATAACACGAAAAAGGGAAACGAAGTCCGCCAAGGCAGCTTGCTCAGCTTTTCCCTTCACACCGGCATACAACTCCGCAACAACGAGGGGTGACAAGATAATCCGGGCAGAGCAGGAATTTACAAAGGTCACCGCTTTTTTGTGGCCACGGAGAAAGTCAACGAGAACATCTGTGTCGAGAAGATATGACCTCGCCATGATTAGTTCCTGTCCCAGTCGGCTCGCGTGGCCTTAAAGTCGGGAAGATCCTGACGGTCCTTCCAGATTCCAGCAGCTTGGCGTAATACAACCTCCCGCCGCCGGCGGCCCGATTGATCGATGAGGCGATCCACGGCCTCTCGAATAAGCTCGCTTTGTTTCTTACCCACGGTCCTGGCTATGGCCGCCAGTTCATCACGCTGGCGCTCTGTTAAGTATATTTGCGTTCGTACCATGTCACCCCTCCAACACTTTATACACCAGCAACATACATCATTATGAACGCTTGTCAAGGTCAAGGTTAAACTAAGGTGTAAGACCATGATGGCCTAAAGCATGTGTAAAATTCACTGCAATATCGTTCAACCTCGAAGATCTTTTTTTATACGTTGTAAATTGCCATCACCTGTCGACAAAGGTCCTGAAACTGCTCCGGGTAAAGTGACTGAGCGCCATCGCTCAACGCTTCTTCGGGGGCATGATGAACTTCTACCATCACTCCTTGGGCGCCGACGGCTGCGGCCGCCCGACTCAATGGAATAACCTGATCGCGCCTCCCGGCGGCATGGCTGGGATCGATGACTATCGGCAAATGACTCTCCTTGCGTATCACTGGTACTGCAGACAGATCCAACGTGTTACGGCTGTGATGGGCAAATGTGCGAACACCACGTTCACAAAGAATCACCTGATTATTCCCCCCTTCCAAAATATATTCAGCAGCCATCAGCCACTCTTCGATGGTGGCCGCCATTCCCCTTTTGAGGAAAATCGGCTTTCGGGCCCGACCGGCACGGCGCAGCAATGAAAAATTTTGCATGTTGCGGGTGCCGATTTGAATCACGTCGGCATATTTTTCCACCAGGTCGAAAGTGGGCTCGTCCATGACCTCCGTAACCACCGGAAGCCCGGTTTCTTCGCGGACACGTGCCAAAATTTTTAATCCGTCTTCTCCAAGTCCTTGGAAAGAATATGGTGATGTGCGGGGCTTGAATGCGCCGCCCCGGAAAAGTGTGGCGCCACCCTCTTTGACCAGCGCCGCAATGGTCAGCGCCTGCCGCTCGCTTTCCACGGCACAAGGCCCGGCCACAATGGCGAAATGGCCGTTGCCGATGGTCACATCCCCGACTTTCACCAACGTATCTTCATTTTGGAACTCGCGGCTGACAAGCTTGTACGGCCGGGTGACAGGGACGACATCTTTTACCCCCGGGTAACCAATGAACATTGAGGTATCCACCGCTCCCTTATTGTAAAGAACGCCGATGGAAACTCGGTCGCCACCCGGTATCGGACGGGCGGTGTACCCCTTGGCTTCAACAGCAGTTACGACGACCTTGATTTCACTTTCGGTTGCCTTTTTGTCCATTACGATTAGCATGCGTCGAACTCCTTATTTGATTGTTAGTTGCTTGGTAACTCAATTCATAAGCCACCCCGCCCTTTGGCGGGGTGAGAATTGAAAAGGTTCTACCGTTACCGGGAGAACACACAAAATTGAATTAAACTTAAACGATGCCGGTGGCTTATGAATTGAGTAA
>JASFFJ010000785.1:0-3654 GCA_050124355.1 Desulfobacterales bacterium
CGGAAGCGGGAATCCGGTCGATATCCATAAATTGGTCGGTGGTCAAGGCAGCTTCTTCAAGATCGGGAATATCAGGAAAGTCGAGCCGACTGCCGGTGGCGATGATGGTTTTGCGGGTTTCCAGGACAGTTCCGTCAACATCTATTTCCTGGTTATTCTTAAAGGCCGCGTGCCCCTTGACGACTTGCACCCCGTTATTGGCCAGAAGTCCCTCCATTCCCATACGAATGTCACCGGCGACACCGTTTTTTCTGGCCACAACCGCGTTTAAATCCAGTTCCTCGACCTTCGCCTTGATGCCGTATTCATTTGCCTGACTAAGATTATATAAAAGAGCGGCGCTGTGCTGCCATACCTTGGTGGGGATACATCCCCGGTTGACGCAGGTTCCTCCGATATCACCAGCCTCCACCAAAGTAACCTTTCCGCCCAGCTGAGATGCACGGATTGCCGCAGCATATCCACCGGGTCCCCCACCAATCACCACGAGATCATACATAGGTCCACCTTTTTGGAATTGAAAACTGAGTCATCGTCAATTCGTTTACAATTGGGTCATTTTATTTGGACAAAACGCTGCATCATTAATTTTCCATCTTCCAGTAACCAGTATCCTGCTTTTCAACTCATGTCATAATTAAATAGGGATTTTCCAAATATCGGGCCAGGGTTTGAAGAAACTCGGCGGCCGGCGCGCCATCCACTACCTGGTGATCAAAGGTCAGATTTAAAAACATCATCGATCGGATAGTGATTTCACCACTGTAGACCGCCGGCTTTTCTTTTACCCGGCCAACACCGAGAATACCGGTTTCCGGCGGTTTCAAAATGGGTGTGACGCCGTCAACCTGAAACATGCTCACATTTGAAATGGTAAAAGTGCCGCCGGTGACTTCGTCGACCGTGAGGGTCCCCTCGCGGGCTTTGCGAGCCAGTTTCCTGGCCCCGGCAGCAATCTGCAAAAGCCCCATTTTGTCGGCATCCCGTAGCACCGGTACGATCAAGCCCTCGGGCAAGGCCACGGCAATACCCATATCAACCGAATCATGCAGTATAATCTCTTCGCCGATCAGGGTTGAATTCATGATGGGATATTGTTTTAGGGCCCTTGCGGTTGCCAGGATTATGATATCATTATAGGAAATTCTCACGGTTTCATCTTTTTTATATTCTTCTCTGACCGAGTCGCGGAATCGAATCATTTCGGTGACATCGACTTCGGTGAAAGTTGTCAGTTGGGCCGTGGTGTGAAGACTGGCATGCATGTTTTCGGCAATCGATTTGCGCATGCCGGTAAAGGGGATCGATTTAACCGGCAAAGCCGCTTCTGCCGGTTGCTGCCCTGCCAGTGCCCGCTCAACATCCTCCTTGGTGATTTTACCGCCTTCACCGGTCCCCTGGATAGTCGCGGCATCCAGCCCGGTCTGCCGCATCATTTCGGCTGCCAGGGGCGTTACCTTGGGTGTTGGCGGCCCCTGCTCATGGTAACCTATGACATCGGCTTCGATGACCCGCCCCTTGGGTCCGGTGCCGGTTACCTCTGTCAGGTCGACACCTAACTCCTTGGCCACTCGACGCGCAGCCGGCGATGCCGGCACGAATTTTTTTGCAGAGGGCTTTTCAGACGCCGTCGGCCCTGGTTCTCCGGTGGAAGACGCCGTTTCCTCTATGACTTCGCCTGTCTGCAGTCCCTCAATCCTTTCTGGTTTTTCGCCGGGTTCGGCCATGATCGCCACGATGGTTCCTACCGGAACCGTACTGCCGGCGGAAACAACAATCTGGAATAGAATTCCGTCGGCAGTCGCTTCTACCACGTTGGTTATCTTTTCCGTCTCCACCTCGAAAAAAGGCTCTCCCTTTTGGATGGTTTCGCCTTCGGATTTATACCACTTGCTGATAGTTCCCTCTTTCATCGTTAGGCCCCATTTGGGCATGGTGACATTCAGCGCCACTTTTGTATCCCCCTGTTCTGATGATGATCTTTGTCGACGATATTAACTTGCGATCTCCTTTACGGCCGCAATGATTTTCTCCTCGCTTGGCAACATGGCATCTTCGAGCGGCGGGCTAAAGGGGATGACTGTGTTGTCGGCCGCCACCGTCCTGATCGGTGCATCAAGATACTCAAAGGAACTGTCGATCAGGCTCTTAGTGACCTGTCCTGCCACCCCACCCATTTCAACGGCTTCTTGAACGACCACAGCCTTATGAGTTTTTTGAACGGACCGGGCCAATGTGTCGTGATCTAGCGGCGACAGGGTCTGTAAATCGACAACTTCAGCATTGATTCCTTCGCCGGACAACCGCTCAGCGGCAGAGAGGGCTTTATTCAACATGAGAGAATATGAAATCAATGTGATATCCGTTCCCTCTTTTTTAACTTTCGCCTGACCCAAGGGCACCAAGTATTCTTCTTCAGGAACAGAGCCGGGTGTTTGGTACAGAACCTTATGTTCTATGTACAGGACGGGATTATTGTCCCGGAGTGCAGCGGTCAGCAAACCTTTGGCATCATAAGGAGTTGCGGGCATCACCACCTTTAAACCGGGCACCTGAGTGAACCAACCCTCCAGGGATTGTGAGTGCTGACCGGCGGCACGAATCCAACCCCCGGTGGTTGTCCGGACAACCATCGGCAATTTTTCCACCTGGCCACCGCACATATACCGGGTTTTTGGAGCTTGGTTGGTCAGGTAGTCCATACAGACCGTCATAAAATCGACAAACATGATTTCCGGCACCGGGCGCATCCCCATCAACGCAGCACCGAGAGCAGTACCCAGGATGGCAGCCTCAGAAATCGGTGTATCCATTACACGCTCCGGACCAAATTCATCATAAAGACCTGCAGTGACGCCGAAACAACCGCCAAACGCCCCAACGTCTTCACCGAAAATGAATACCTTGTCATCAAGTTTCATTTCCTGGCGCAATGCCTCCCTAATAGCTTCAGCATAAGTAATCTCACGCATCACACGGCCCTCCTTTCCTCGTAAGTTAAATCTGTATATATTTCTTCCAGCGAAGGATACGGACTCTGTTCTGTGAATTCTACGGCTTCCTGAAGTTCTTTTTTAACATCTTCCTCAATCGCCTTGAGATTTTCTTCGGTAGTGATTTCCTGCTCTAAAAGTTGCTTGGTAAAAATAGGGATAGGGTCATTTCTCATTTCTTCTGCAATTTCCTCCGGCGTTTTATAGGATTGTGGATCACCTTCAAAATGACCTTTATATCTTCTGGTTTTCAGTTCAAGCATTGCAGGGCCTTTGCCCTCCCGAATGGATTTGACGGTTTCAGTGACGGCTTCGTATACTGCCATAACGTCATTACCATTAACCACCAGCCCGGGTATACCATATCCCGATGCGCGTGCAGCAATATCATCGATAGAGCAGGCGTCATCAAAACAAACGCTGATGGCATATTGATTGTTGACGCAAATAGCCAGGGCCGGCAATTTCCAGCAGGCAGCCAGGTTCAGGGCTTCATGAAACTCGCCCCGATGAGCAGCACCGTCTCCGAACATCACCACCGCTACGTCCCCCTGACCGCGTCTCTGAAGGGCCAGCGCTATTCCGTTGTTAATGGTTTGGCTGGGACCAAGGATTCCATTACAGCCGGGAGCATTTTTATCGAAGGCCGCCAGGTGCATGG
>JASFFJ010000786.1:0-3640 GCA_050124355.1 Desulfobacterales bacterium
AGATTCCACTGCCCCCCTGTAGCCCTCGTAGATCATGGTCATGCCCTTGGGGTTGTTCTGGACATTGTAGACATCATAGGGCCGCGGGTTGACCGTGTAGGGCGCGTAGGCCTTGAGCCCGGCCTTGAGCCCGGCCTTGGCGCATTCGTCCAGCATCTTGATCATCGATTTCATGTACGCGCTGCCGATGAACATGTAGCTGTGCGGGGCGCCGCCGAGGTCCACAAGCTTCTCAGCCCCAAAGGCGACCAGGATTTTCATGAGCTTGGCCTTCTCCTCGCCGTCCTTGCCGTCCAGGATGCCCTACCCAATCCACATTCTGTAATAAGCCACATAACGTGCCTAAATCGAATTCGTCTAATCAATTAATTTTATTTTGTATTTATTCTGGAAATATGCAATTAACTGCGATATTTTCTGGGCAACTTGAATTTTGCAAACAGTTAATATCCGCAACTTGAGGCGGGTTTTAGACGGAGGATCCTGTTGTCTTTTTTTCCAACAACTCTTTGGCTTGCGAGGGAAGATTCCCAGCGTTTTCTGCACGCCACCTAATCCGACGAATACTGAAAAGTTCAAACTCGAGGTTTGCCCAGAGTTCGTGAAGGTTACCTCGCGAATCCTGAACGGTAACGATCCTGTATTCATCAAACTCGCCGCGAATTCCGCCAACACGACTCTGGGGACGACCGACTTCAATTTCGAATTTCGGGAAAGGACCGACGTTGAACCTGCCGGGCCACCTTGCAGAAACGAAAGTGAGTCCATGGGTTTTCAGAATTGGCTCAAGGTCTTTGCGATGATCACGCCTGTGACGACGGTTTGTAATCATTAGTTGTACCGCAAGACCGCTTGCTACCAGCACCCCGATCCCTATGTATAATACGATATCACTCATCTGATCACTTCGCGAAACTTTTGAGTGGTTTGAATTTAATATTTATGTTGGGTCAGTTCAGTTGAAATCCTACCCTAATAGTTCATCATTCGGCTGTATTTGTGGTAAGGCAATTTACAGCAACCTGTGAGAACTCAGCCAACCGTTCCAGATCTTGGACTGACTTCAATTGGAAATTCCGACTTGATGGGTAGACGGCTAAGCGGTCTTTTCTTACCTGCATGTCGATTCGCCAGGGAAGATTGGCCATCTCTTGGAAAAGCTTTTGCAGCCTTCCCATCGGTAACATCGCCTTTTTAGGAGCTTTGTCATTTGATTACAATCTAAATCCCTTTGCCCAATCATCTGCGATGGGAAATTTTTGACCTGTATAAAAATTATTAGTAATTGTCCCGGCTTTTCCTCTAGATTGGACAACAAAAGATCCTCCCAGGTCATTTTGGGATTTGACAACACAGGCGAACCATATCATTGCATATCCCTCGTAGATGCGCGTATAGTTCTCAAACAAACAGCATCTGCCGACTTTCGTTCTTCCAAGAACCACATTACGAGGAATCACTTCCCCAAGAGATGGCGACGAAAACACACCGATACCTTCAAAATTGTGAGCTAGCCGCTGTATGGTGCCGTCGTCTTCTTCTATGTACTTCCAGCCTCTGCGATCAGCTAGTTTTTAAAGAAAAAACTTTGCTCTTTTTTCTGCTTTCTGCCTTCCTTGAAAATTGCATATATGAACAAGGCAATAAATGACAGAATACCGGTTCCTATCAGGACATCCTTCCCAGGCATGTCTCCTTTTACTTTTTAATACAGAGATCCACTAAAAGGCTTGATCAAATTAGATAGCGGTGTTGTCATCTGCTGTCGAACCTATGGTTTATTTTTTAATTAATCTTTGCCAGAAAGACTTACGAATTTCATATGCGAAGATGCGTTTTTCGTCGAATCTTTTATTAACAGTTTTGGGGCCATATCTCCCCCAAGAAAAACCGTTACCGATCTGTGCATTCCGCATATCAATTACTAGATAATTTTCATCAAGTGACTTGGCAAATTCTTTGATGTCTGCATCCTCAGAATTTAGGGCTTGTTCGTGAGCTATCATTCCTGGATTGTTTCTCCAGATATCCATCAGGAGGTCTTCATGTACATCATCTATTAAACTTTTGTGCGGTTGAATGTACATTTTTATTACCTCCACCATAAAATCATAAAGAGAGGGACCCTGGTACACAATAACAGCTGGATCATGGCTGCAAAAATAGATGGGTCCCCAATCTGTTGAATCGCGACAAAGATCGACAATCCAGTAATCCCCAAAGCCATCATGTGCAATAGCGATAGCGGTTGGAAATAGCTCAAATTCAAATCCTGAGGCACATTCTTGTCCCGTAAACTCGATTATATCAAGCAGACCATCAATTCCGCGACATTCGGTTAAAAGTTTTCTTATGTGCGTTGGAATCTGGCATGGAAGGTCTTTTTCCAAATCGATCAACTCGGATTCGTTTAATCCAGGCAAGGGTTTAAGGTTGTATTCGGTGCCGTCTTCATCGATGAGATCCATCATTTTGGCTTCATTGATTAATTTTACGACATCTTTTTCCATAAAAATTTTCTTCAGATCGATGAATATACAGCGGTGTCAAATTGTCTAAGAGTCATTTCGGAAATTCACAGTCTTTGTAACTAAACTAAATAATTATACATTACATTAATATAACAAATTTGGGGTGGCCTAAAATTTTATGTGTCGTGCCCAAATCAAATCCTTTCAATAGTATGATTTCATTACATATTAGTTAAACTAATCAAAAAACGTCGCACTTAGGATAAAGCATGCGGCTTATTTATATTTTGGATAGAATCTCCGAATCTATGCTGTGATACTCGAATAATAGGATCAAAATGGGTTTGTCTGTTCCTCACAGCAGATGCCAGCAGCGACGGCCAAAAGCGAGATTGAACATAACACCGGCTTTTTCTATTTGGTGATATCCTGAAGATCTGAAGGAATAACTGATTGGATCGGTCTACATCATAGATTAGAAACAGCTGATCCGATCCCTTTACAGAATTTGTTGAACATCATATAGTTCGTGATTGAATTTTCGACAATGGGGATTTACAAAGACAACCGATAAGATGAAAGGAATCCACCACCATGAACGATGATTTCCTGTATCGGGATGTTCCTTCCCTTGGCCGTCGGGTGTTCCGGCTCGGCTTAGCGACCAACTATGGTGTCGAAGGCGTGGACATAGAATGGGCTTTGGAGCAGGGTGTAAACTATTTCTTTTGGACCCCCAATGCACGGCGGGTTGCATCGTCGCTCAAAGCAGCTCTAAACCGCGACCGGGAATCGCTCATCCTGGCTTCCGGACCCACCACCGGATATTTCGGCGGGAGCATCAAACGTGCCTGTGACCGGATGCTTAAGACGCTCGGCACGGAGTATCTCGATGTTTTTCAGCTGTTCTGGCTGGGTCGCACGAGTATTTGGACGTCATCAACGATTGACGCGCTGGTATCCCTTCGAGAGTCAGGTAAGGTTCGGGCCATTGGGGTCAGCATTCATGACCGCAAGCGGGCGGGAAAGCTTGCCGAAGAATCGCCGTTAGATATGCTGATGGTCCGATACAATGCCGCACACACTGGTGCCGAGCAGGACATTTTCCCCCATCTCGCCAAACGTAAGCCAGCAATCATTGCTTATACAGCCACCCGATGGCGCGGTCT
>JASFFJ010000787.1:0-3630 GCA_050124355.1 Desulfobacterales bacterium
CCTCAAGGTAACGGTAGAATCCTTTTAAATCATCATCCCGCAAGGTTGGGGTGGCTTATGAATTGAGTTAGGAGATAAAGATGAATGAGTCTGACGCCAGTCTGCAAGAGAACATGCTGGCCAAGGTGAGTGTGGATTCATCCGAATCGGAGCGCAGTATTCGGGATTGTGCGACAATATCGCCCAGCGACCCTTGTGCTGTGGTAATTTTAGGTGCTACCGGCGATTTGACTGCCCGTAAGTTAATTCCGTCTCTTTTTCACATGTACTGTAACGACCGTCTTCCTGAGGAATTTGCCATTATCGGATCCGGTCGAAGCAAACTCGATGATGAAGCGTTCCGAAACAAACTGGCCTCAGATATGGAATCGGCAGGCCCGGTCGATCAATCGGCCTGGATGGAGTTTTCAAAATTAATTTATTATCAACCGATCGGATATGAAGATCTGGATACGTTCAACACCCTGGCCCGGAAGCTAAAAGAAATCGACCATCAGCACGGCACCTCGGGCAACCGACTTTTCTACCTGGCCCTACCACCGAACCTATATGCGCCAGTCGCTCAGATGATCGGTAAATCCGGCTTGGGCGTTGAAAAAGCAAACGGCAACGGCTGGTCGCGACTGGTGGTGGAGAAGCCTTTCGGTCGAGACCTGGACACCGCCATCGAATTGGACCGCAACATCCATGAATATTTTAGTGAACATCAGGTTTTCAGGATCGACCACTATCTGGCTAAAGAGACCGTCCAGAACATTTTGATGTTCCGCTTTGCCAACGCCATATTCGAGCCAGTCTGGAATCGTCGTTACGTGGATCATGTTGAAATCACCGCTGTTGAAACCTTAGGTGTCGAACACCGGGCTGGCTACTATGAACAATCCGGCGTTTTGCGCGACATGTTTCAGAATCATATGATGCAGCTTCTGGCGTTAACGGCCATGGAGCCGCCCTCGGCCTTCGAGGACGACCGGGTACGGGACGAACGGGTCAAGGTTTTTCGGGCCCTGCGGCCCTTTGAAGTCGATCGGATTCATGATCGACTTGTTCTGGGGCAATATGATACCGGTATTATCGATGGTAAAAAAGTGCCGTCTTATCGTAATGAACCCGGCGTAGATCCGCAGTCCCTGACGCCGACATTTGCACGCATGAAAGTATTTATAGACAACTGGCGCTGGCAGGGCGTGCCTTTTTATCTGACTTCCGGTAAACGTCTGGCACAAAAAATTACCCAAATCAGCATTCAATTCAAACAGGTTCCGCATTCTATGTTTCGCAACGTGATCGGCCCGAACATTAGCGCCAATCAATTGATACTCGGTATCTATCCGGATGAAAAGATTACGCTGACATTTCAGACCAAATTCCCGGGCGCCCGGGTCTGCCTGAGAGCGGTGACAATGGACTTTCAATATTATCAAGGGAATCAACAACCGGTGTTGGATGCCTATGAGAAAGTGTTGCTTGACTGTATGCTTGGTGACCATATGCTTTTCTGGCGTCAGGACGCCGTCGAGCAGTGCTGGTCATTTCTGACTCCGATTCTGGCCGAATGTGAAATGTGCGGCGACAGGGATTCCATGCTGCATTCATATCCGGCCGGCAGCTCAGGGCCTGAGGAGCTTACAAGACTTACGTCAAGCGAATCGTGAAACGATTTTGATAAAATCAGAAGAGCATAGCCTCCGGCTTCGTAGAGCCCAATGCGCTGGTGGAGGTTCAAAAAGGTCTGATTTACATTGTTCTCCGCGATCCCGGTATTTTATGTGATGAAATAATATGTTACTGAGGAGCTTGATCGATGCAACGTATCCTTGCCGCCGACATCGGTGGCACAAACAGCCGTTTTGCTGCCTTTGAGACGGATTCGGGTGGCCGCCTGAGCATGCGAAAATCGTGTTGGCTGCCCACCGAAAAGGCCGACTCCTTCACCCATTTGATTGAACAACTGCTTGAAGAAGACTTTGACTTGCCCCCTGAGAAAGCCGACATATCGGTTCTAGCCGTTGCCGGTCCGGTAACGGATGGCGTTTACAGCAACCCGCCGAATATCAAATGGGATGTCGATGTCTCGGATCTTCCTCAACATTTGGGCTTTAAGCGTTGTGAGTTGATTAACGATTTTGCAGTCCAAGCATATGCCTGCCGATCACCGATTATCAACGGCGCGCAACAGATATTGGCCGGCAAAATTGATCCAGCAGCGCCGCTGGTAGTTGTCGGGGCCGGAACCGGTCTCGGCCATGCCGCCCTTATCAATGACGGATGCGGAAAGTGGCTGGCGCTGCCTTCTGAGGGAGGCCATGCCGGGTTCCCATTTGAAAACGAAGCCGAGCGCGCTTACCAGACATTTTTGCATCAACAAACGGGTGACCCGTACATTGACGCCGAAACCGTTGTATCAGGCAGAGGATTGAGTAACATTCATCACTTTTTAACCGGCCTCAAGCTTAAGCCATCTCAAATCGGCAATGAACTTGCAGAAGATTCTCCTACTGTGATTTGGATGAACCGTTTCTACGGGCGGGTTTGCCGTAACTTTGCTTTGCAGCTGCTGGCCTACGGGGGCGTTTATATTGCCGGAGGGGTTGCCGCCAAACTACCGCAACTGGTAACACATGCCGAGTTCAAGGCCTCTTTCAGGAGTTCGGCCGTAATGGCCGGAGAGCTTCAGAAAATACCTGTGTTTCTAAACGCCAATGAAGAAAGCGGCCTCTGGGGTGCTGCATTTTACGGGCAGCAGCAACTGAACTCTCCATAAAATTCAGAACTATTGATGTGCCCTAAATTCTGATGCAATCCAAATGTCAGGAATCGCGCCAACAATACTGAATTTGGGCGAATAGTACTGAATTTTATTCAGTCGAAAGATAGTAAACAAAGATTGCATTTAGGCGTCATCTATTATAGATAGATTTATGAAAAACAGCCCTTTTTTGTAAATGGATAACCGGGACGAAACTTGAAAGGAGACTGACGACTATGCCTTATGGATATACCGGAAAAACATTGCTGGTTGACTTGTCAAACCGTAAAATTGAGGTTGAAGAAAATGACGAAACTTTCTACCGCAATTACCTGGGCGGACGGGGTGTCGGTTACCGTTATTTATTGAAGCAGGTTCCTGCAGGAACGGATCCTTTTGCACCGGAAAACATCCTGGTGCTGGCCACCGGCGTTATGACCGGCTCTCCCCTGGCTGCCTCCTGCCGGTTTGCCGCGGTGGGCAAATCGCCGCTGACCGGGGCGGCAGGGGAATCGGAGGCGGCCGGTTTTTTTGGGCCGGAACTCAAAAAGGCCGGGTTTGACGCCATTGTTTTTCAAGGAAAGTCGGAGAAACCAGTTTATTTATGGGTCAATGACGGCAAAGCAGAGCTGAAAGATGCCACCGAGCTGGCGACCCTGGGCGCCCGTGAGTTGGAAGACGCCATCCGCGATGAGATGGGAAGCCGGAAGATAAGGGTTGCTCAGACGGGCCTAGCCGGGATGAACGGCGTCATTTACGCCAACATCACCAACAATTTAGGTAACTTCAATGGGCGCAACGGCATGGGAGCCTTAATGGGATCTAAAAATGTCCGGGCGGTGGCAGCGTTGGGCTCGCAAAAAATCGAATACGCCGACCTT
>JASFFJ010000788.1:0-3612 GCA_050124355.1 Desulfobacterales bacterium
AACCGGTCTTAATTATTTTTTAACGATAGCTTGAAATTGCATAATTTGAACGCTAAGAGGTTATCTAAGTTTTGTCTGGTTGTTTTGGGTAGTTATTTATATATTTATGGACGTCCCATAAGTTCCCATAATATTGCAGATATGCATTACCGGACGGTAATGCTTAGTTTCAAGAAATCATTCGGTTTTCTGCAGCCCATAGCGCTGCATTTCTGAATCGCTCAATTCGCGGTTGGCCTTGCTCCGGGCCAGCTGGATCAATGCCTCGACCCTCAGGTCAAACTCAACCAGTGCCCCCTGGCCAGAAATTCCCATTAGATATTGTCCATCGCCTGCAAATTGCAATTCATGCAACGGATCAGGAGCATGCAGTCTGCCAATCGGATCCGCCTGACCGGCTTCACAGATGAGCAGTTCCCCGCCACCCCAGGATACGAACATCCTGCCGTTGCTGCTCAGGGCCAAGGTAGTCACCATGTCCTTGTGCCGATGCGCTTCGACCTGGTCGCGATTGAAATCTAATCTGTCCGCAAATACACCGGTTGTTAGGTTTTCCAACTCTTTCAGGGCCATCCAGTAGACGGTTTCATTACCGCGCCAGGCCATACAGCTCTGGTCTGCGCTAAACTGCACATCTCCCGGATATTCAGCGCCCGTCAGACCCGTTGTCATAGTCAGATAGGCTTTCTCCCCGGAATCCACATGCCAGAAGCGCAATAAACCTTCCATGCTGTATACCGCCAGAGCGCTTTCGTCCGGCATGAAGGTCAGCCCGAGGACGGGAAACGGCTGATCCCCGATGATCTGATCGCCACCCGCCTGAAATCGGCGCACGACAGACAGTTCGTTGCCGTTATAGATGACAATATATCCGTCATTTCCAGAAGTGGCCACGAAATTACCCTGACGGCTGACACTCAACCCTGTGATGCCACCCTGATGGTCGGTAGATGCCGACGCAATGAGCTTTTGTTTGGATGTATCCCAAAGCAGGATGGTACCATCCGCTTTTGTACCGGCCAGATGCAGACCGGCGCCGTCCTGATCCAGGTACTGCACCGCGCTATTGTTGATGGACGGCAAGCTCTGGGATTCTGCCCGATGGCGGACGTGCCATAAGATGCGGCCGTCGGCCGATCCGACGGCATAGGGGCCGCTTTGATTAACCGAAAGGGCCGTAACCGGGCTGTTCCATTCCTGCAGCGAGCGCGGCAGGACGCCAGCCTGTTCCAGACTCCAGACTATTATTTTTCGATCTTCGTTGCCGGCTGCCATCACTGGACGACCCGGGTGCAGGGCCAGGCCGGTAATCCGGGCCCCCGAATAAAAGGGCTCGGTGGTCAATAACTTGGCGCTGTCAGTATCCCAAACAACCACCTGATCATCACGGTTGTCTTCGTCGCCGGTAGACATATAGATCCGGCGGCCGTCCGGTGAAATCTTTAGAATGCCGGAAAGGGCCATGTCTTGTGGGATTTCCCAACCAGCCTGCCACTTTTGTTGTTGCCGGTCAAACAGTCCGCACTTGAATGATCCACCATGTCGAGCAGTAAATACGAGTTGAGAAGCAGATGGTGTCATGTCCGCAGCGTAAAGGCCATTTTCAAAATTTAAAGTAATTTTCGGTTCCCCGGATTCCCCATTGATCAGTACTGCCCGGTTGTCTCCCGCCATAAGCATCAGTCGGCCGTCCGCGCTCCAGACCAGACTTTTGATGCGACCCAACCCTACGAAGTTTTGCAGTATGCTTCCCCGCTTCACATCCCACAGCAGTACAGTGCCGCCATCATCAGCCGAGGCCAGCCGATTGCCGCCCGGATTTAATGCAAGCCGGTGCAACGTCCGGTCGTGACCGCGCAACTGCTGTCCGGTGAGATTTCCCTCGCCGATTCCCATTATGGCAATGTTATGGGAAGTACCAACGGCAAGGGTGTCTTTATCAGCTCCCCATGACATTGAATTCAGTCCGTGGTCGATCAGGATATCACGGCGCAAATCGAAGCCGGTACTGTACCAGCAGCGCAAACCGGTCTTTACCGGCTCGGGACTGAGCGCACCGAAGTGTCCCGTGGCTGCCAGTTGTGAGCCGTCACGGCTGAACTCTATCCCTGTGATCTCGGTCGCCGAGTCCTGAGAAAAGTCATGCAGATAAAGCTGCAGTGCGGCCTGACGGTCGAGGTTTGCCAGCAGGGACCGCCGGCTTGAGGCAATATTGACTATCTCACATGCTTTGGCCGCCAGTAAAAGCGCCAGGTCAGGCTGCCGCTCTGATTGCCGCATGGCTTCCGTGCTCAGATGAGCCGCCTGCAAATGACGCCGGCTGGTCACGATATAGCGCTCCTGAAGGGAAGAAGGGGCAGGCGTCATTTTTCCGCCACTTCGGAACCAGTCTTCGGCATCATCGATTTCCGCCTGCCCGAGCAGTTGACCTTTTTGTGCTTCCCAATCGACCGCCCGCTGAAGATATTTTGTTCCTTCCCGTTTCCAGGGTCGGTCCCGGCGGATTGCCGAGACAATGTTCGCTACCAGATCCTCCATCTGCCCGGAAGTCCCGTCGATAATCTGTAAACGGGTCAAGTCTTCACCCGCTATCTTCTGATCATCCAGGTTTTCCACTTGGACCGGAATGGCGCGTTTGGCATGCTCGACCGCGATTTGCCGCTCTTTGGTGCACCACTCCGATGCCAGCGATTGCTTTGAAATCAAAAACAGAAAATTGTCTGATTCGCGTATGCCAAGTTCGATTTCATCCCGCCATTCCTCGGCCGGCGGGATGCCTTCTTGATCGCGCCAGCATGCTAGTTTCTGGACCTGAAGGCGCTCGACCAGATCGACTGCGAGATCTTTTTCACTTCTCGAATATGATATGAAAACATCGTAAGGCATGGTAATTGTCTCCCATTGAAACTTTAGAAGCAATTGCGAGAAAAAAGACAAGGTTCGGCCAGAACCGTCCTGAAATCCGCGAGGCGGACAGAGGCACTTGGATTTTATTAAAATCGCTTCTGGTTAATCTTTTAAATATTGATTCCGAGTGTCATTTCACTACCGGACAATTGCTGTTGCATGCGGTGGAATGTTACGGAAGGCCTGCGTTTTGTCGATCAGCTCTTCATTATTATGTTCCAGTCGAAACACCGGAGTAGATCAGTAAGAACAGGAAAAATGTAATACTTTCGATCCGGTCTCGCATGAACAGGCACCACACCAGGAACTCAGATTCGGCCTCAAATCAATTTGATGCTGAACTTGGGGTCGGGCCACGGCAAGATATTGATTATTCATCCTTAACGTTTCAGAGAACGGTGTTTTTTTGGGCTATATCCTCGTTTTCAGCCTCGAAAAGAAGCTTATAGGAAGCGGGGATCTCCCGCAACGGATAACCATTAGTGCGTTGTTTGATATCGCGCCTCTTGGCCCAGAGGCTCAATCTTGCTTTCACTGACCCAATAAAGGAATTGCTCCACACAGCGACACTGCCCGTCCAAATGTAATCCGGAATATGATGTCGTTTTGCTCTGGAAATATGTGTCAGAAAAATGGTCTTTTTGCCCTCAAAAAGCTCAATATAGGCCTACTTCAGAGGGCAGAAATAGCAATTATTCGTTCTTT
>JASFFJ010000789.1:0-3605 GCA_050124355.1 Desulfobacterales bacterium
TATTGGCAGAGCGCGTAGATGCGTATTCAAAGACAACAGAATTTACTATCGGCGAAGTTTGGAAAGATTCGGCTTTTCAGCTTTACCCCGGCCTGATCGATGATGATCAAACTGAAATATCAAATCTTGTGGAATTCATCAGATCTCATCCAGAGTCGCATGAAAGATTTGATCGAATTTTTCGAGAAATTTCAATGCCAGATACCGGAAGCCTCCAGTTAAAAATCATCATTAATAGAAATGGTGAAGATATTTGTTCAATCCCCGTGGGAGATGACACTTTTTTAACAAAGATTAATGACTTAATGCCAGGCTTATATGATGTCAAATTGAACACAGGTAGAATCCTGTGGCAGGGAGAGTTAACCGACCGGGATTTGCTTTGGACCGCAGCCTTTCCCGAAACGGATATGGCCATGGCGGCCGATACCGGTGATGCTGCCGATCATGCGACAAAAGAACTCAGACTCTTGTCGGGGGGGCTGATTATTCGGGTGATCCCGGGACTTGAAGGCGGCTGCATTGACATTGAAATCAGGAATTAAATTTTGAATAAAATAAATTCTCAAACTTCTCTTTTTGGTCGCGCGAATACGATTCTCGTTTTCGGAAACGGGGACGCCGGCACAGCCGTCATCTCATCGATCATTGCGCGTATTCACACTCACCGGCAACAAGAGCGTATCCGGTTCGTCGGACCTGCTATCTTCGTGGCGAAAACCGCCACACATATAAAAGAAGTCGTTTTGTCAGCAGTAGATCATATCACCGGAGCTCTGGCGTTGCCTGAATATAGCTTTGATATCGGCGTTTCAAATCTGGGGGCGGCAGCACTAAATGACATCGGCTTGACAATATCCGGCTTTTCCGCCGATGTTCCCGTCCTCCTGGCTCTGTTGTCCGCATCTTTGCAAATTCCTGTTCCAGACGAAATTGTCTCAACCGGTCATATTGCCTCTTCCGATGGTGAAATACGAATGGTGAAGGGTATTCCTGCTAAGCTGAACGCAGCCGAGAAAGCCGAAGCAATTCGAACCTTCATTCATCCGGAAGTCGACAAGGATGCATCTCTGGATCATTTTACACCGATTGAAAAAGAAAAGATTATCAATGCACTCCTAAAAGCCAAAACCGTTATACGAACGATAGGTGTTCACGATATAGGTGATTTGGTGCGAGCGGCCTTCCCTGAAGAAAAACTGATTTTGGCCAGCCTTGAAAAAGGCTTTTTTAAAAGCTCTATCCCCCTTAATTCAAGGGGATCAGCAGTCGGCAGGGCCGCGGCATATTTCGCCGAGAACAATGAAATTCGTTTCTGGAAAGCATTGGAACGACAATTGATAGAAGGTAGAAGCGACGATGCAAGGCAATCCCTTACGGCTTTTACCGATTTTCATCTAGACCAAAAAACTTACCCTGATCGACTGGGGATTCGACTTTTTAATCTGATCCAGTCCCTGCCACCGGAGACGCGTGACAGAAAGCTCGAATTCCCTTTGTTGCCCGTATCCGAATGCATCAAACTTGGCCAACTTGCGAATAAACCGGAGGTCGAGGATGTATTAGTCTTATTCAAGACGATAAAATGGGATAAAACATCGCCAGCACTGATGGCTGCTGTCGACCATAAAGGGTCGGTGGGTGTTTCCCATTCAGAAGGCATAGCGCAACTTCAATCGATTCTGTCTGAATTAGATGCTGATACGCTGACGTCATTGATCAGTCTTCCCATCGACAATGCCCGTGCTGCCTATGTGATGGGTTCAGTGGTTGTTGATTCACCTGACGAGTTCAATGAGATAATCGCTTCTTTTTATCTGCACCTTTTGCGACATACCCGAAGGGTGTTCGAGCCCGCAGATTTGAGAGCTGCCGGTTCGGAAGGATTCAAGCTTCTTGAAAACGCATTTTCAAAAAATGGAGGTTATAAAGGAGCTTTGGCAGAGGCTCGAAACGCAACTAATGGAGGGTTGAGGTTTGTTCTTGATATGATGACCGAACAGCTCAAAAGGAAACAGCAGGAAGACTATATCCGGTTTGTGTTAAAGACGGAAATAGATGCCTTGCCCTGGGAGCGCAAAGTTGTCCTGGTGGAAGCACTCTTAGATAGAATAAAAGAACATCTCCCTCCAGAAATCAGAGTTCAGCCTCCAGAGTGTTTTGCGGAATTTTTTGATGTTATCGTTAAAGCATATGTTAGTTCCATGGAACAGGTCAGATCACTTTTTCGTTCTTTTTAGCTACAAGGAGGTAAGTTATGACATCTATCGAAGGTTTGCTCGCTGAGCTGGATGAAAGAACCATTGCCGCCAGGATAGGAATACCCCATGATGAAGCGCGGATGCGCTATCAAATGAACTCAAACACGGTTGAAAATTTCGAAGAGTTCAGCCGGAAAGCCGGTGATTACTATAATTATCACTTTACCAGTTGCGTTTCTTTCGGAGGGAATTTATCAGCATCTGAAGCGATTGGCCGTGCCAAAGAGATATTGGAACGGGAAAATCGCCGGAATGACGGGGACATTGTGACCGCTTATAACGACAGCCACGACGGCACAAACGGGGGGTTGCGGGTCATACTTGACAAAATAGCCGAAGGTTTAAAGGCAGAGTGCGTAGAAAGACATATACGGGACGCTTTTGACCGATATGTGGCACCAAATTCCTGGGAACTTAAGGTTGAAATTATCAGACAATTTTTGGCAAGATGTGGTAGCTTCTTATCGTCTTCCATCCGGCTTGACCAACCCGAGCGGTATGCACAAAATTATCAATTACTTATACAATCATATGTCTCGGCACTCCAAAACACCTCATCAATTTTTCGTCGGTTGTAAAGGTTTCAGATAAATGGATACGCAATTAGACAAGTTACTTGTAAGTATCGATCCGGTTCGAAATTTAGACGTCGTTTCTGCTCGTGTGGATAAGGCTATTAATTCCTTTAAGGTAGAATCTTCAATCATTAAATGCTGGGACGATTATAAAACCGTATTGATACGTTTTTTTTGCCACACGGAATGCATCATCCTTCGCGTTCATCCACCTCGCAGCCCGTGTCCTGACATGGATTGGGGCCGTTGTTGCCATTTGTTAATAAAAGAGTATGGCCCGCAGGGCGAAAAGGCTGCTTTCGAGATGATAAGGACCGGGTCTGAAGGAGGACTCTATGCTGTATTAAAAGCGGTTGCAAAGCGAATGATAGTCACCTATGCCGGAAACGAAATTTCTGCCAGAATAGCCCACTACTATGAGAAACTTTCAACGGATGAAAAGATAGCCGCTGCGCAGGAGTATGTGCGCAAATATGGCCATTTGCTGCCTTCCGAGCTGACCGAAGGCAGTGCCGGCAGGATTTTGCTAAATTTTACCAAGGTCCTCGAAGAACACCCGCGACTTATTAAAAGGATGAGAAAAAGCGTTTCGACGACCCGTAAAAGCCAAAATCCATGAACACAGAAATAATTAATGTCCGAAATTTAATTAAGACCGACAAAAAAAAAAAATAAAGCAAGCCGAATACCTTTGGCAGACATTGCAGCATAGTGTCTAAAAATTTGATCACCTCCCTCCATTTTTTTGTCCGGGGCGAGAATCGCCCCA
>JASFFJ010000790.1:0-3604 GCA_050124355.1 Desulfobacterales bacterium
AAAAAACGCGGGGGTTTATACCAATGATTCAAAACACCCGCAGCAGGATCTGGTCATCAGTGGCCAGGTTGAAACCTTCGTCACGATTCGTCCGAAACATGCCAACATGCGCGGATTCGTCGGTGATCCCATCAGGGGTACCGTGACCATTATTCCTGAAAAAAAATATCCTTTTAAGATTGTCAATTCGCGTGCAAAAGACGGCAAGAACATCAAATACCAGCTTGAAGAAACCTCGGTATCCGACACGACGGCATATCAGCTGACTATTGAAAACCTGAAAACAGACGCCGGGCGCTACTACGACGCCATTATCCTCGAGACCGACAGCAAAATCAGGCCCCAGCTCAGTGTAAGGGTTTACGGTTATTTGCGGCCCCGCAAACTTGAATAGCCTAACTGATAGTTTCTTATGAGCCTTTGTCCAAAAAAACGGCCAGTCTGATCAAAAGAGAAACTTTGTAATTTCAAGCGAGGGCAAATTACAAATTACAAGCACCAAGTTCCAAATAAATCCCAAATTCCAATGATCGAAACGGTAGTGGAGTTGATATTCATGTCATTTTGATTTTTGGTCATTGTTATTTTTTTGAGATTTGGGATTTGTAATTTGGGATTTTACTGCATCCCCAGAATCTCAAGTTAAAACAGAATAATATGTCCCGGAAACAAATTTGGCTTAATGTAGTTTCATGAGAGAGAGGGTGGGACAATACCATGATACGATTTGAAGTCGTTGCATTTGATTGTGACGGCGTATTATTTGACACCGAGCAAGCCAATCGGGTTTATTACAGTAATATATTGCAGCATTTTGGAAGACCGGCGGTGACCGAAGAACAATTTGCCTACGTTCATATGCACACTATTTCCGAATCCCTGGCATATTTGTTCCCCGATAAAAAGACTCTGGCAGCAGCTCATCTTTTTCGGGAAACAATGGATTATCAGCAATATCTCAGCTATTTAACAGTGGAACCGCATTTGGTGTCATTGCTCCAAAAACTCAAACCGAAATTCAAAACCGCTATCGCCACCAACAGAACCGACACCATGAATCGGTTGCTTGCTGCCTTTGATTTGGAGGGAGATTTCGATCTGATTGTAACGGCCAGCGATGTCAAGCGGCCCAAACCCCATCCTGATGTACTCTTAAAAATCTCAGATCATTTCAACATCCCGCCCGATCGGGTAATTTATATTGGTGATTCGCGACTGGACGAATTGGCCGCCAGGTCGGCCGGAATGCCTCTGGTCGCCTATCGCAATCCGGAATTGTCCGCAGAGTACTACGTTAACAATCTCAGTGAGATTGAAGGTTTACTCCATTTATCAGCCACCCCGACCGGTCGGGTTGAAAATTGAACAGGTGATAGCGTTTCCGGGTGATCGCGGCTCTTTGAGCTAAAGCGGAACAATATGGGTGGCTTATGAAAGGAGTAGGTAAGAATGGAAACTGAAATACCTGAAAAAAATGAGGAAGATATGGCCCCAACGGATATGGAGTGGCAACAACGTGTGCTATGCAGTGACGGCAACTGTATCGGTGTGATTGGATCGGATGGGCACTGTAAAGAATGCGGGAAAGAATATGAGGGCAGCTTGGCGGCGGAGGATTTGCCTGAGAATGAAGTATCGTCCGCAGCGGAAAACTCCTTTGAGGAGAACCCCCTTGAGAAGGAAGATCCCTATCCTGACGATATGCCCCAAGAGGCGGTCGAGCAGGATGACTGGCAAAATCGGGTTTTATGCAGCGACGGTAATTGTATTGGTGTGATCGGCCCTGACGGGCGCTGCAAGGAATGCGGCAAGCCCTTGCGAAAAACGAATGACGCATGACTATCTACGAAGTATGGCATCGCTTCGCTCTGTCCTTCTATAACCTCAATCTTCAAGAGTCAATTCCCCACCTCTGGTGGAGCCGGGCTTGGCCAACGGTAGCCGTATCGTAAACACGGCACCGCCCCGTGGTAGATTGTTGGCGTACATTACGCCTTCGTGATCTTTGATGATGCCGTGGCAAATGGAGAGCCCAATTCCCACTCCCATGGTCTTTTTCCGGGTGAAGAAAGGATCAAAAACTTTTTCCAGATCACTTTCTGAAATGCCAGGACCGTCGTCCTTGACGGTTATGATGATATTTTCATTCCGGTTATAAGTGTCGATGCTGATTTCTCCACCGATTGGTTTCGACTGAACAGGCTTATCCTGAATATCCGGTGCATTGGTGATGGATTCCACCGCATTGTTGATCAAGTTCATGATCACCTGACCGATTTGCTGGGGGGATGCGTTGATCGTCGATATTTGAGCAGCCAGATTCAGCTTGATGCTGACCATGTTTTTTTTCAAATGACTACGGGTCAGGGCAACGGTGTTTTCTATTACCTGATTGATATCCATGGGTTGTTTTTTTTCTTTGCCCGGGCGGTTAAGGTCGATCAGGTTGCGCACGGTGCTTCGTATGCTGATAAAGGCTTTATTTATCAATTCTAATTCGCCTAATAGCTCTTTATCATGCTTGTATTTCAAGCGGATGACGCTCAGCAAGGCAGTAATACCTTGCAAAGGAGAATTGATTTCATGGGCAATAGATGCCGCCAGCTGTCCGGTGGCCGCCAACCCTTCGGATTTCAGCAACTGATTATAAAGCAATTTTGTTTCGGCAATATCCCTGGCGACGCATAAAAAACATGGTCTGGCTAGATACAAAACAGTTCGGCAGTTAATTTCGTGTGGAACGATTCTGCCATTTATGGTTTTTATTCCAAGTTCAAAACGATACTGTTTTTCCGCACGCACCTTTCTGAGCATGCTTTCTACATAAGGTATTTGATCGGTTTCGACGATATCGGTGATACCTATCCTTGAAATTTCGGCTTTTGTGTACCCGGTAGTTTCGAGCATCCGGTCGTTGGTTTCGATAAATTTGCCTTCACTGGTCAATAAAAACACCCCTTCATGTGCATTATCGAACAATTCTTTGTATCGAATCAGTTCTTCGGCTTGCTTAAATTCAGTCGTGTTTGAGGAGATGATGGTTGCCGCAATGACTTTTCTATCAAGTCTCAAGGCGCCGATGCGGAAGGTATACCATTTCGGTTTGTGGTCAGAGCCCGTGCGCACTTCGAATCTTTCCGGTTCTCCGGTCCTAAAAACACTTTCAATACAATCTCGCGCGAGATCATGATATTGCGTTGGAAGAAAGCGATACATGCTTTTACCAATGGCTTTTTCACGAGGTAATTTTGAAATATTTTGGTTGATGAAGCGAATAATGCCTTTTTGATCCACCGCGATGATCATATCTGGTGCGGTAGATATCAGGGTACGCCACAGCACCTCTGATTCATTTAGCTTTTGTTTTGCCGCCTTTAATTTGTTAATTATGGATTGGGCGTGGGAGCCGAACAAAATGAACAGGCATAATACGATCACTCGCAAATAAACATCATATAAATCAGGACCAATAAGTTCGGCAATAAGATTGAACCTATTTGAAAAAAAAATATTCAATATGGAATCCAGCACCCAATAGATGATGGCGATCAAAATGGCGGCCGGTACCATCGAATCCGAATATCTGCTCAGAACTGCAGATTTC
>JASFFJ010000791.1:0-3604 GCA_050124355.1 Desulfobacterales bacterium
CATGGTTGTTACCATGGTCAGCAGTATAGAATACCAGATCGGCTCGAAACCCAGTGCCATGCCCAATGGAAAAAAGATCGGAATGGTGAGCACCAGAAAACCCAAAGAATCCATAAAACAGCCCCCGATCAAATAGATCATCAACACAAGGGCCAAAATTGCGTAACGGGGCACTGGAAGTGCAGCAGCAAAATCAGCCACTAAAAACGGCAGTCTGGTTACCGCCAGAAAGCGCCCGAAAATAATAGCCCCGGTAACCAGCATAAATACCATGCAGGAGATCTTCAGTGTTTCACCAATGGAATTCATCAATCCTTTCCAGGCTAACCTGCGAGTGGCGACACTGACGACCAGGGTAAAAAACACGCCGACCGCTCCGGCCTCGGTCGGTGTAAATAAGCCTATATAAAGGCCACCGATGACCAGTACAAATATAGTGATGGCTTCGATAACGCCAAAAAGGGCCTTTCCTTTTTCCCTTAGACTGGTTTTCGGCCCGGCCGGGCCAAACTCCGGATAAAGCCGGCAAAGAACAAAAATGGTTGCCACAAATAAAAGCCCCAGGACAATGGCAGGAATGATACCGGCCAGAAAAAGCTTCACAATGGATTGCTCGGTCTGCAATCCTATAATAATGAGGACCACGCTGGGCGGCATCACCGTACCCAAGGTGCCGCCGGTTACTACGGCACCGCTGCTCAGCCGGGCATCATAATTGTACTTTTCCATCTGCGGTAAAGCGACCGCCCCCATGGTCGCCGCCGTAGCGGTGTTCGATCCGCAAATCGCTGCAAACAGCTCATCGGCGCCGATGGTGGCAATCGCCAATCCCCCGCGCCAATGTCCCATCCACTTGTAGGCGGCGTCATACAGCCGTTCAGCGATCCCGGCGTTAAACGCCAGATATCCCATAAAGATAAACAGCGGGATGACCGTTAGGCCATATTTTGAGAATGTGGACCACAGGTCCGCAGCAATCATGTTCAACGCGGCGGGTAGTGAAACGACATAGGCAAACCCGAAAAATCCTACCACTGCCATCGCAAAGCTCACCGGCATTCCCAAAATGAACATCACCGCGAGCAAAACAACGATTCCGATGATACCAACGATTGCCAGGTCCAATTACGATGCCTCATTATGGTTGAAAAACAGTTTCAAAAAATCAACCAGCAGAACCAGTGCGAGCAAAAAGCAGCCGAGCCCCACGCCGTAGGTGAAAGGATAGTAGACAATTCTTAAGGTTTCGGTGACCTCGCCGGTTTGCCGCAGCGTGTTTGCCAGGCGGCAAATTTGCCATCCGAGGACAGCAAAAAAGATCATGCAAACGACATAATTAATCCCATTAAATACGGTTCGGATCCTTTGGGAGAAGCCATTCACAAGGATATCAACGGATATATGGGCCTTTTTCATCTGGGTATAGCCAAGAACAAATGCTGTCGCCACCGCCCCAAAAAAACCCATGAGTTCAAATGTACCCTTGATCGGCACCCAGACAATACGCAAGAAGATATTGGCACAGGTTATCAGGATCATAGCCGCCATAAATACCCCGGCAATCAGCATGAAGGTACGGTTCAATATGCGGCTGATTTTTTCCAAAAATTCCATGGGTGTGACCTTGTTTCGTTTTTACAGTACGTCCTCAAGGAAGGCTCCCCGCAGCGAGTTGACGGGGAATCTTACTATGGGAATAATGTCTGTTTCATGGTCGCTGCCCCCCTGGGCGGGATTACCGCTTCAAACAACAAGCTGCAGAGAATTAGGCCCTTAATAGTATTGTCTGTGTTTGTCCGTGTGGGTCGGTGGCGAATTAAACAATCTCCAAAAAGATGAACTGCGGATATTAAGACGTCCACAGTTCACCTGTAACCGGATAGGTTGACTTAGCTCCGCTTCCGGTATTCCCTTATTTTTCAATTAAGGCTTTTATGTCTTTGACAATATCCTCCGCCGGAAACCCTTTGGTTTTTGCATCGGCGGTCCATTTTTCGGTGAGCGGCAACAGCTTTGCATCCCATTTTGCTTTTTCTTCAGCCGAAAGGGTAATGACCTCGACATTCTGTTCGGTTTTGGCCCATTCCATGGCGGCCTTAACGTGGTTGTCCATATAGGTGCCGGTCCATTCCGATTGCTCAACCCTCAAATCATCCATCACCTGTTGGACATCTTTTGGCAATTTATTCCAGCTGTCCATATTCATAACCACCGCAAAGGGATAAATAACCGTGTCGGTTATGGTCACATATTTACAGGTTTCAGCGAACTTGAAATCCTTCATTGCCTCAAGCGAGGAAAAAAGACCTTTAACCACGCCTTTTTGCAAGGCTTCTACCGTCGCCGGCATCGGCATACCAACGGGATTGGCGCCCCAGGCAGCAAGAATTTGGGCAGCTCCCCCGGATGCTCTCAAGTCCAATCCTTTAAGATCTTCCAGCGTTCTGACAGGGACCTTGGACATAATGTTCGTCGGTGCCGTGGTAAACATTGCCAGGACTTTCACTTTGGCAAATGCTTCCGGCTGATACTTCTTCCACACATCCCACAACACTAGACTACCTTGATGCGCATTGGTTATTCCGAGGGGCAGACTGGTGGCATTGGTGACGATAAAGCGGCCGGGCTGGTAGGCCATACACAGGTTGCCAATATCGGCCTGGCCGGCGATCACACCATCCATCATGTTTTTTGCGCCGAGCAGGGTTCCTCCCGGAAACGTGTTCACGACCACTTTTCCGCTGGTTCGCTTCTCCACCTCTTTTTTCCAGCGTTCCATCTGAACACATGGAAAAGTGGGTGCCGGCGGAAAATTAGCATAGCTGAGTTTAATCGGCCCGGCGATGGCGGGAACCGCGACAAACGTTAAAAAAAGTGTGGTTACCATAAAAATCCCCAGAATAAGAAATCCAGTACTTCGTTTCATCCTTCAATCCTCCTTTTCTGTTTGGATAACGTTTGGTAAATCCTCCTACCATATTTTCTCTATGCTCCCATATCCTCTTTACGGGATCTGAAGTCACACCGATATAGAGCGTACTATTTCGTTTGCTAGCTAAAATATATACTACCGGCGGTTTATTCACTGAAACGTACTGGATTCCGGCTCTCCGCTCCGCTGCGGCCGGAATGACGAGTTTAGCTGCCGGGTTAATAAAGCATCATGCTTTGTGCCTTTGTTATCCTCGTTTTAAGCATTTGAATATTGATAAACTTCTAAAAAGTCAATTCTTCCGCTTTGCCGTCATTCCGGCGGGGCCTGTGCCGGACTCGATCCGGTAGCCGGAAACCAGTAAATTCAATGGGTTCTGGTTGCCGGATCCGTCATCCTGGACTTGATCCGGGACCGGCATGACGATTCGAGTATTTTTTACTAAGCCGTCAATATTCGAATTTTAGATTTATGCCGCATCTCGATACTTATCCGCTGACGGAGGATTCGAATTTCGAATTTCCAGTAGCCGTTCATTCCTCGATAATGCAGACATCGGCGTCTTCTTTTCCAAGCTCTTGCCCGCAAGGGTCCAGCCCCTTTTTCTCCCTGATGGCCGCCAGCACCTTTTCCGGCGTCACCGGCAGATCCTTGATACGCACCCCAACGGCA
>JASFFJ010000792.1:0-3603 GCA_050124355.1 Desulfobacterales bacterium
TGGGCCAGGTGCCGGTGTCCTGGCGCACCGTCTGCCAGTTGCCCTCAAATTCGGGAAAATTCGTAAAAAATCTGGAGCAATCAAAAATAATTCAGCGGTGTCCGTTCGGTGCATTTGCCGGAATGGTCGTGATCCTGGTGCCTCGTCTTAGGACCCGACCCATGACCGTGCGGTATCAGGCCAAAACTCCCACTGGCGCAACGACGGGATTTATTGCTGGACGACAATTGGTCAAGGACGATTGACGATTGACGAATAATGGGATTGCGTCGCTTTATCTTTTTATAAGATTGTCCAACTTTGATATCGCCGCAATAAGGCACATTAAGCATGGAAATAAAAAAGCAAAACGAAACCATTAATCTGACGATATGAAACATGGAAGCGTACCTCTATAAAAGGCTGGAGGAAAAAAAGGTAAGGTGCAACCTGTGCAGCCATCGTTGTATCATCAAAGACGGCCGCCGAGGGATTTGCAATGTGCGTAAAAACGACGCCGGTATTCTGAATACCCTGGTCTATGGTAATCTCATCGCCCAGCACATCGATCCGATTGAAAAAAAACCCTTGTTTCATTTCCTTCCCGGGACACCTTCGTATTCCATTGCCACTGTCGGCTGCAACTTTAAATGCCGCTTTTGCCAGAATGCCGATATTGCCCAGATGCCTTCCGATCGTGAAGGCATAATATTGGGAACCCGCTGCACACCCGAGGATGTGGTGGCTGCGGCCAAACGTGATGAATGCAGGAGCATCGCATATACCTATACCGAGCCTACAGTTTTTTTTGAATTCGCCTATGAGACCGCCAAGCTGGCCCATGAAAGAGAAATACGTAACGTATTTGTCACCAACGGTTATATGACCTCTGAAGCATTGGAGATGATCGAACCCTATCTGGATGCCGCCAATGTGGACCTGAAGGCCTTTACCAATGATTATTACAAAAAGATTTGCGGGGCCGATTTCAAACACGTTCAGGCGACCTTGAAATTAATGAAAACCCTTGACATTTTTATCGAGGTGACCACCCTGATCGTCCCGGGTTTAAACGATGATCCCTCGGAACTGAATGATTTGGCTGCGTTTATCGCCCGGGACCTCGGCCCGGAAACTCCCTGGCATATCAGCCGCTTTCATCCAACATACAAGCTGACCGACCGCTCTCCGACCCCCATTCAAACCCTCACGGCGGCCCGTGATATCGGGTTAAATGCCGGGTTGAGATATGTATATACCGGTAATGTTCCCGGTGATACCGCTGAAAATACATTTTGTTACAGCTGCGGAGAAACCGTCATCGAACGCTGGGGCTTCCAGGTCGAAAATCTGCGGCTCAAAGATGGCAGATGCACTCAATGCGGTGCTGAGATTGATGGCGTGTGGGATTAATTAATTTCAGAATTTGATTCGCGCATAATACGTTTTTTGGGAAGCCGCCAAAGCATCTTTTAACGTGTAGATGCCATTGTTCGCCAGTAGTGGTAACAATTTTAAAAACATCTCAGCGGTGGCCAGGGCGTCCCCCACAGCGGTATGACGGCCTAAAATGCGGACCCCGAGTCGCTGTGCAATGGCTTCCAAATCGTGGTTTGAATGCGACGGATGCACCACGGCGGACAAAAGCAGGGTATCCAATACCGGATTGATTATTTTGACCGCGGTTAGTTCTTCCTTCATTTGCAAAAAGCGCATATCAAAGGCTGCATTGTGTGCTACCAGAATGGTATTCTCCACAAATTGTTGAAATCCTGGTAAGACCTTGTCGATGGTCGGTTGTCCGAGGAGCATCTCCGGGTGGATTCCATGTATCTGCACTGATTCCCAGGGAATGGGACGTAAGGGGTCGACAAATTGCTCAAATCGTTCTTCGCGCAGCAAACGGCAATTAACAATTCGAATGGCTCCGATGGATAAAATCTCATCTCCTTCCGAAGGATTCAGGCCGGTTGTTTCCATATCAAATACCGTATAGGAGAGCTCCGTTAAAAGCTGGTTTTCCAGCCCTGAAACTTTCCCCGCCCGGTCAAATAGATCAAAATCGTAATATTCCGGACGGCTTTCCGGCAGAATTGCCATGGATCTGGTCTCTTCGGGTTCAAAAATCTCGGCAACCGGTAAAAAAAGCCGTAAATAGGAGGTACCATTCAGCCGCTTGGACTCATAAGATCCTATATCGGAACCGAGATGATCAATTATTTCCCGAAGCGTCAGGGACATACCTTCCCGCTCGAGCACCAAGGGCGCCTGTTCCCATTCGCGCAAGGTTTCAATTTTAATTGGCCTGCCCGTCCACAACAAATCAAGCCCGACATACCAATCCAGTTCGGTCAATCTGCAGGAAAATTCCTCGACGCCGAGCAAGGTCTTCAATTTGTTAATTATATAAAGCTGCACCAACAGAAATGCGTAGCTGTCAACCTTTACCCAAAGGGATTTCCCGATCTCTTCCACCCGGATTTGTACCTGAAGTTTTTCAAAGGACCGGGTCTTCAGAAGCTCCGTTAGATTTTCGGTGGAGATGGTGGTCAGCGGCCACTGATTGAGCCCGATCTTAGCATCAAAACTCAAATTGCTCTCCAAGAGCTCACTCATGCTGATGGATTCTCGATGGATGATTTTTTTGAGTTTTTCGAGCTGATCGATGTCCATTTGCGGGTACGCTATAATGGTTTCAATAGCGGAGCGAATACCGGCTAACGATGCCCGGAATCCTCTGGCAACCGCCTGCAAGGCCAGATTTAAACCACTATCGGTTGCCAATTGCCGGGTAATATCATAAAATATCAATACCAACCCTGAGAGTTGCTGCGCCTCGTTTAAAACAGGGACGGCCTCCACCCGCAACAGTCGATCATTAGCGCCCGGCACCACGAAGTAAGAGACTGCCTGTTGATCATTTTTTTGAAGTTTCTCAGTGAGTTGATCGAGAACATGCGCCAGCAGGTCTTTGTCAATGATTCCGAAGATGGAACGTCCCAGGCCGATAAAGCGCTCGGTTTCATGCGAACCGGAAGGGTCCTGATCACCGGTCGGTCCGCCGGCCAGTAGTTGTTTGGCGCGATTGTTGTACAGCAGAATCCGACCCTCCTCGTTGCAGATCAACACCCCTTCAGGCAGCTCGGCTACAATGGCCGCCAACGTATTTTTTTCCTGCTCCGATTCTGATTTGGCCAGCTGGACCTTGGCATCCACATGCTTTGCCAGATTTTCGTGACGTTGGGCGGATTCGTTGATGCGATCACAGAGCAGATGGATTTCCCTGGCACCTTCTGCCGGAACGCGGTAAGACGGATTGGTGGTATTGATCAATGAGACATTTTCCGCTATTTTGCGTATCGGTCTAATATAATTACGATATATGGCTTCTATCGCCCAGATGCAGACCGCTGTCAGAAGCAAACTAAGGATGACGATGGGACCGAAAAACCGCCGCAAAAGATTGGAAATAAAATTCAGTTCATCGGATGTCAGTTGATCTTTAAACCAGACGGCGGAGATGGTGAGGATGATGATCAGGGTCACAGCGGAAAGGCCGACAGCTCCCCAGAATTTACTCCTCGGCAGTTTCATGGGATGTTGCTAAGAGTTCTTGTACTTTGG
>JASFFJ010000793.1:0-3597 GCA_050124355.1 Desulfobacterales bacterium
CAACCCAACCTACGAAATATAAAGTGTAGTTTCATATAAGATAGGGTCAGTTTATCCATGCCCATACTAGGGCAGGAGCGTTTAACAAAATGACGGAAGCAATCAGCCAGGCAAAAGAGGCGACCATTGAACGCCCATTTATCAAGCAGCTTGCCCGTTTGGAGCGCTGGGAAAAGTTAACTGTTTTTGCCTTTGTGGCGCCTGCCATGGTGCTGCTCTTGACCCTTTTCGTATATCCCCTGATCGTTTTTTTGCTCAACAGCCTTTATGATCCCGCTTTTACCCTGGAGCACTATGTCAGAGCGTTCACTCGACCGGTGTATTTAAGAATATTCCGGGTTACCTTCGAAGCATCCATCTTTACCACCCTGGGGGCCCTGATTATCGGCTACCCGGTTGCCTACCTGTTTGCACATGTGTCTGCAAATATCCGTAATGTTCTGCTGCCGCTGGTGCTCTTTCCATTCTGGACCAGTATATTGGTTCGGATGTACGCCTGGATGGTGCTTTTGGGAAACAACGGCGTTATCAACCAGCTGCTCATCAGGGGGGATGTTATCTCGGATCCTTTGCCGATGATGTTTAACCGATTCGGTGTGCTGGTGGGCATGATTCATTTCATGCTCCCCTACATGATACTCACCCTTTACTCGGTCATGGCCGGCATCCCCAAGCAACTTACCCAGGCAGCGGCGAGTTTGGGGGCCCCGCCATACAAACAATTCCTGCGGGTCTATCTGCCCTTGAGTATGCCCGGCATCGGCGCCGGTTGCCTGCTGGTTTTTATTCTGGCGGTGGCCTTCTTTGTCACCCCGGCGCTTTTAGGTGGTCTCAAGGATACCATGATCTCCCAGGTCATTCAAAGCGAGATCGATGACGCCTTGAACTGGGGATTCGGGGCAGCGCTCTCGATGCTGCTGATGATTGTGACAACCACCCTCTATCTGATCTACAACCGGGTTATGGGCGTTGAACGCATCCACGGGGGATAAACAGAATGGCCCAACATCGATTAAATGACAAGCACTGGGAATCTTTTAAGAAGGTTGTATTCTATACTTTTTGCGGGCTTGTCTGTGTCTTCTTGATCATGCCGAATTTTATTGTTGTGCCGATCTCGTTCAGCGGCGCACGTTTTCTGGAATTTCCGCCAAAGACCTATTCCTGGCAATGGTATCAAAATTATTTTGAAACCGAAGAATGGGTATCTGCAACCATCACCAGCTTTGAGGTGGCAATATTAGTTACGATCTGTGCAACGATTTTAGGCAGCCTGGCGGCTTATGGATTGGTTCGCGGGCGTTTTCCCGGAAAGAATATCATCAATTCTTTTATCATCTCCCCCATGGTGACCCCTGTCCTCGTCACCGCAGTTGCCGTTTATAAAATCTACTCGGACCTGGGATTGACCGGAACTCTGCTCGGTTTCACCCTGGCACATACCATCATGGCATTACCCTTTGTGGTGATCGTGATGTCGGCCAATCTGCGGGGTATCAACGTCGAGGTCGAGCAAGCGGCCAGGAGCCTGGGTGCCAATCGAATCACTACCCTCAGGCGGGTGGTATTCCCGCTGGCGCTGCCCGGAATGATTGCCGGCGGCCTTTTTGCGTTTCTTATTTCATTTGATGAATTGATTATCGCACTTTTTATCAGCAGTCCGACCTTGTCGACTCTTCCGAAGAAGTTGTGGGATGGACTCAGAACCGAAATCAACCCAACCATTGCCGCCGTATCCACCCTTCTGGTCATATTAAGCGTGGTTATCCTCTTGGGTGCGGGTTTGGCAAGAAGACACTTTGAAAAAAAGACCCATTAATCATGAAAAAAATAGATCTTCTCTACCTGTCTCAAAAAGACGTAATTGATGTTGGATTGTCAATGAAAGATGCGATTTCCATCGTGGAAGACGTCTTCAGAGAACACGGTCTCAAGCAATTTGAGAATCCTCCCAAGCCCGGCATTCATCCGCTCAGTGATGCGTTTATCCATGCCATGCCGGGATATCTTCCCCGTAAGAAGGCCGGCGGCCTCAAATGGGTCAGCGGCTTTGCCAGTAATTTTAAATATGACTTACCCACCATCATGGGACTCATTATACTCAACGATGTCACTACCGGGCAACCCCTGGCTGTGATGGACGGTGGTCACATTACCAACCTGCGGACGGCCGCAGCCTCCGCCGTGGCAGCCAAATACCTGGCAAATAAAGATGCCAGAATCCTTGGGATCGTTGGTGCCGGTGTCCAGGCGCGCTACCATTTGCTGAGCTTACAGGAAGTACTGGGCGAAATGGAGGTGGTCAGGATATTTGATGTTCATCCGGAGGCGTCTCAAAGATTGCTCGATATGATGAGCGGGCAGGTGCCTTTTGAAATTCAAATCTGTCGATCGAATCAGGAGGTGATTGAAGGCGCCGATGTCGTGGTTACCGCCACGGGGTGGTTACAAGAGCCGATATTCGAAGAAAAATGGATCGAACCGGGGACCCTGGTACTGCCGGTACATACCCGCGGCTGGGAACCTGCGACGCTGTGCAAGGTGGATAAATTTATTGTCGATGATTTTCAGCAATTTGACAGCTTTGTGGGCGGCGCCGAAGGGTTTTATTCGCCTTTGCCAAGTTTACACGCCGAGTTGGGGGAGATCGTCATCGGTGAAAAGACAGGCCGGGAAACCCGTGAAGAACGCATTATCGATTTCAATGTCGGCATTGCAATCCATGATGTATCGATGGCATCCGGGGTTTTTAAACGGGCCAAAGAAAAGGGTCTGGGAACCCTTCTCCCTTTCATGGAAGATAACCTTTCATTTGCCTAGTACTAGCCAAATATATTTGAACCCTTTTAGATTCCAATGAGCACGCTGTAGGTTAGGTTGCGCCGTAGGCGTTACCTGACAATCTGCTTCTGCCGACAAACCGATTGGTTCCAGGGAGAGAGGGCAAATCCCGTGGGCCCCAATAGAATTACCTTTTTGTTCATAAGCCTTTCATTGATTATCACAGCTGCATGCCTGGGTTTAGCTGGTTATTATAAAAAATCAGCCGGTCGATTTCACTATGTTCATGCCACGAGCGCACAGACCTCAGTAGAAACTTCTCTTGAAGACTCAGCGCATTCCTTCATGTCATTTCATCCGGTCGTTAATAAAGAAGATCTTTTCGACACCGCCACAGGTATGGAAGTCAAATCTGAAAAAATCGACATCCAGGCACTCAAAAATACCAAATTAAAGTTAAAGCTTTGGGGAACGATCACGGGCAATGGTGTCCGTGCCTACGCAATTATTGGGGTGGCGACCGGGCCGGAACAGAAAATATACCATGTGGGCGAGACTATTCAAAATGCAACCATAAAAATGATTTTAAGAGATAAAGTTATTTTGAGCTATGCAGGTAACGATGAAGTACTAGAGATAGAGACGAAACAACTCGATGTAAACGCAAAAAATCAATATGGTGTCACAACATTAATTGATGCGTCTTTCCGGGGTCAAAAGGAACAGGTTGAATGGCTGATCGTCGAAGGGGCCGATCTCAACGCTCGGGATAATCAGGGTGATACGGCCTTAATGAATGCCGCCATCAAAGGCCAT
>JASFFJ010000794.1:0-3594 GCA_050124355.1 Desulfobacterales bacterium
ATCAGAATACCCAAAAACAGGTTGCCGGTATAATAAACAGTGGCAAAAGATGTCACGGCACTCATCAGCATCATGCCTTCGATGCCCAGGTTGAGGATCCCCGATCGCTCGGTATATATCTCACCAATGCTTGCAAATATGAGAGAGGTCCCTGCACGCAGGGTTATTGCCAGAAGTGATGTGAATAGTGCGATCATGCTGCTGCCTTGGAATGACGAACGACGATTGTCGATTGACGAATGGTGGATATCGCTCTCCGAGGCGTAGGCGCTACAACCCCTACGAGCCGGAGGCTTCGCTCTGCTCTTTAAATAAAATTAAATAATAAGAATTCCTTAGTCCGACATTCGATATTCATGATTCGATTAATATTGACGGTTTCGTAAAAAGTCGTCGAGTCGTCATGCCGGACTTGATCCGGTATCCAGGACCCATTGATTTTACTGGATTCCGGCTTTCGCCGGAATGACAGTAACGCGGAAGAATTGACTTTTTAGGAGTTTATCAATATTCGTTTTAGACCTATAGCCTTAAGCGCTTATCGTGTTAGAGAGTCTGGAACGAATGATACGCAATTTGTATTCGGTGAACAGAGAACCGGCCAGCATTGGAAAAAGAAGCATACCCTGGAGAACCAAACCCATGGCGGCCGGCAAACCCATCATCATCTGAACCTGATCGCCTCCCACGAGCAAGGCGGCCATTAATACCGCCACCATGATGGCTGCAATGGGATTGAGCTGTGCCAGCCAGGCAACAATGATGGCCGTATAACCGTATCCTATGGAAAGCCCCTGCTGCAGCCTTCTTGATATCCCGGTTACCTCACAGGTCCCCGCGAGCCCGCTCAATGCGCCGGCCAACAACAGGGCAATCATAATATTTTTCGCGATGTTGATACCCTGACATTTGGCGGAAGCCGGATTATTGCCAATAATCTTGAGTTCGAAACCCCATCGCGTTCGATTGAGAATAAACCAGATCAGGAGCGCCAAAACGAGGGCAAAAATCAATCCCAGGTGGGCACGTCCTGCAATCCGCGGCAGCCATGCAAATTCCGGGAAAGAAGGCGTACCGGGGAAACCATACCCCTTGGGATCGCGCCAGGGTCCGTAGTAAAGGTGCTCGGCAAATAGGATGGCAACATAATTGAGCATCAGGGTTGTCAGAACCTCATCCACTTTCAGACTGACTTTGAGAAAGGCGGGGACTCCCGCCCACAGTGCGCCTGCCAGCATGCCGATGATAATTGAAACCGGAAGTACCATCCAGGGGGATAAAAAAGGGGACCAGAACAATACGACCCAGGTTGCGGCAATGCCGCCGAAAGTCAGTTGCCCCTCCGCGCCGATGTTCCAGAATTTGAGGCGGAAGGCGATTAAAACCCCTAAACCGGTGAGCATCAACGGAATGGCTTTGACCAGCGTCTCGGTAAAATTCGGCCAGGTACCGAATGCACCTTGAAACATGGCGGCGAATGTCACGAAGGGGTTGGTCTTAAATATCGTCAATAAGACAGCCGTCAACAACAGCGATATAATGAATGAGGCCAGGGGGACCAGCAAAATTGCTTTGCGCGACAGGGTTTTTCTTTTTTCAAAAACAATGCGCATGGTTATCTCTAAATAATCTCTACATTAAATCTTCGGATTATAGGCATTGCAAGCATATAATTCAACATCGATAATTTGGTTCTTTAGACGCGGATAAAAAAGAATTTTTGCTTATTTATCAAGGTTAATTGGTATAAGCCAATCGAACAACCAGCACCAAATCAGACTGAAGCAAACAAGATACTGCCGATAATGAATCGGTCAAGTAGTCATAAAAACCGACAGATCTTATAAAACAGAGATAAAAAATTCTTTTTAAAAATCAGCGGTCACCAGCAGAGATGGCACTGACCCTTTCCAGGGGGCCATCCTAATGCCCTCAGCTCGGCTGGTGGTCGCTGATTACCATCATAAAGCCGGTGTTTTGACCATCAAAGCATAGCGATGGCCGGAGCCGATAATAGACAGCCGGGGACAAGCCGTAATTTTTGCACCATGCCTGGCTGCAACGGTTGAGACCTGGGATAGGGTCATGGTCAATTTAGGCTTTGAATTCCGCAGGCGACGCAAGATATTTTTAATTGAATGATAATCAAAAAAGGTCATCACAACATAGCGACCGGCCACGCGCAACAGCTCTATAATCAGGTTTTTTCTTTGTCTGAAAGTCGGTAGATGATGCGATAATCTTATACAGACGACAGCATCCACACTGTTATCCCGCAACGGTATATGAAACGCCGATGCCGTCATCCATATCTGAGGTATACCGAGTTTTTCTCTGGTCATGCCGTACAAAATCTGCCCCAGGCCGATATCTGCCTGAATCAGCATATCCGTTGCGTTGACCAGCTGCGGGCTGATACGACCACCACCGCAGGGGATTTCCAGCATGGTCGCACATTGCTGCTGTCCTCCCAACAAGCGCCGAAGAATCTGATATTCCCGCAGGGTACTCAATCGCTTCAACGGTTTTCGATCATATTTCAGATTGTAATTTTTTGCTTTCTCAAAATCCTCGTACCGTCGTTCATAATTGTCATTTGATATCTCAGCAACCGTTTTTAAAGCGGCGTCGTTGTTTTTATAGATGGCAAACTGCGGTATGCTGTCATGGATCGGGTATACCCGTTTGCAATCAACACAGGTGATGCCATGTTGCTCAATGTGGAGTCCGCCTCGGCAGGCAGGACAAACCATAATTTTTTTTATCGGCTGTAAATTATTCACTAGTTGTCAAAGCACTCTTTGATTTAAGTGCGTTAATATCGCAGAGAAAAAAACCTTTACTTTCATAATATTTTTTAGCCGCTTATGCTTGCGGCTGGTAGATTGGTAATGTCCGGCATCCCGGTAGAATTTATTTATTGCTTCTCCACCGAGGCAATAATGAGAGAGATAAGGTCGACAGTAGCCGATGCCCAATCGGCTTTCGACCTTTTTTACCAGTTTAAGGAGGTCGAACCATGCGATCCGAGTGTCTAATATAGAGTCCGGGAACAGCCACCCACGGGCTAAGTCAATATGGAAATATTTTGCCTGATCACTATCGGTCGAATCGATCAGGATATTCTTAGTACTTAAGGCGCCGTGATAAACGCCGCATCGATGCATATTGTAAACCAGGGCCATCAAGGGTCCCAAATCGATGTTTTGGTCGGTAATTGACGCTGAAGACAAAAAAGTCCTCAACGATATGGCATTTGGTATGTGACGGGTGCAAAGAACCTCGTAAAATCCATACGCTTTGCAATAACCATAGGTCCAAAACAGCGGTCTGGTGCAGGGAATACCGCAGTTGACCAGATGGCGAAGAATCCTGAATTCGCGTTGAACTCTAAAATTTAATACATATTCGCGGGTGACATTCGCAAGGCCCCGTCGGTAATACATCTTCATCACAGCTGAAGTTCCGTCTTCCAATTGTTCGGTGAAGATCAAACAATTTGCTTCGGCTTTGATGATGTTGTCAGCGTTTATTTTAAATGGCCAAACAAAAGATCCCGATTCCGGCGGCAGGTTTAACTTCGGTGTCATGGAC
>JASFFJ010000795.1:0-3589 GCA_050124355.1 Desulfobacterales bacterium
ATTTCAGTTCGTCTATTTAACCGTAAAGGTCTCACCTTTTTAAATTCGTACGCACCGTTTAGGCCATCGCACTCTGCTGATCTTCAACCAACACAATCGCATCTCGCGGGCAGGTTTGAGCGCATTCCCCGCAAAGATTGCATTTTACGGGAATATCAGCGTCTTTTTGCTCAAACATGACGTCATACGGGCATACCTCGACACATGTCAAACACCCCGTACATGCATCTGCATCAACCAGAAAAGCCCCATCTTTTAACTGAATGGCATCCTCCGGGCAGTTGTCGGCGCATATGCCGCACTGGTCGCAGAGGTGTATACGGTAATTGCCCGGAGCCGGAAAGCGCCCTTCAATCCGCAGCAATGATTTGGATGGATTGACTTCCTGGAAATTTCGAATGGCACATGCCAGCCGGCATGTGCCGCAGCCAGAACAATTTTCATGGATTGCTATTAATTCCACCGTGTTTCAACTCCCATCTTTAACTTTAGGCACTAAGCAAGCAGAAAAGTTAATGCCAATAATTATTTGGTTTCAGGTTTCAGTCTCTAACATTTCCTTTCCCTGACACCTGACACCTTCATTTTCTTACAACATGTTGTTAGAAAAAGGCGCCTAAGGGCTTATTACTCTATCTGAAACTTCAGCCCCCCTTTCGAATATATTTTAATCCGGTTACTCAATGTCCGGAATCTTTGTACCATTTATTCTCCATGCGATCCATTTCTTTCATTACTTCAGCCGGCAATGGCTCGGTATCGATATCCATTAGTTTGCGTGTTTTTTCTCGCAATCTTTCTGTAAACCGAATCGATCCCTGTTGGCGCCAGGTGTCATAATTTGTACGATCGAACAGTTGTGAATACCACACGTCGCGGAAATGCCGCATGGTATGCGCCTCTTCCAGTTAATGTCCACCGGGACCGACACGATCAATTAGGTCGAGAGCGAGGGTTTCATCATTGACAAGAATACCGCGCATAAATTGGTTTACCATCGAGAGTATTTCGTCGACCAGTACTAAGTAGTCTGGTGAAATAACCGCTGAATGATCGAGAAAACCAAGATCATGGACCAAGTTGGCGCCGCTGAGCGCAGAGCTCAAACAGGAGAAGGTCGCTTCGATAGCGGCCTGGGGGTCGTCATGGAACTTGGCGTCAGAGCAGCCGGCCGTGCCAAAGAAAGGCAAATGGTAGTGCTTTGCCATTTGGCCCATGGCGGCAGTCATCAAGTTCAACTCCGGCGCACCATAGGAGAAGATTGCAGTGGCCATATCCATGATCGTTGTAAAAGCGCCATATATTACAGGTGCGCCCGTTCGGACAAGCTGTGCCACCACCAGGCCACTAAGCGATTCAGCACTTCCCTGTACGATGGTGCCTGCAAAAGATGCCGGGGAGGTGGCACCGGCTTGAAGCCCTGGAAATAAGGCCTGTGGAATGCCTTTTTCAGCACAAAATATAATCTTCTCTAGTGTGTCATTGTCATACGACAGGGGTGAAATCGCGGATGAAATTGCTGCGATGGTTGGCGCCTGCCGAAAGCGCCCCACACTGCCTGCGATCAATACGGCCATATCATAAATTGCGCGTGCGCTGTTAGGATCACTGCAGCAGTAAAATAGCGGCTTTTCACAGTAGATCAGGGCCTGCTTGGCAATCACCCGGTCGGCAATGTCGGCCGGTACATCTGCCGCAAGGCCAAGAGTCATCGACCAGGAGTAGTTGGATAGAGCGTTTGAGATCGCAGCAGTGACTCGGCAATCTTCACTGGTGAATCGGCGGCGTTCGTCGGTGATGGGGTCCAAATAGTCGGCACCATCTAGACCGGCCCCAAACCAACTTGTGTTGTCCTCCAAGAAGATTGCCGGTTCACCATTTCGCTTGCCCAAGGCAAAGCGGGATGGCGATGTGTGTATGGCTTCCTCGACCATCTGTGCAGGGATGTGAACCCGATCTCCATTCACATTTGCACCGGCGCCGTCAAGCAATTCCAGTGCCTTGAGATGTGTAATCCGAATGCCGGTCCGCTCCAGAACCGCCATTGTGGCCGAATGTATCTGCTCTATTTGACCCGCATTGAGCACATTCAGCGTGGGCTTGTTGTGTAGATCGCGATCGCTCGATTTCATTTTCTCCGCTGTCTCTCAATAGAGGCTGATATGCTGCACCTTTCAAATTTAGATCAAAGGTGTTTAGCCATCGATGGCGTATGTCAAATTTTACTCAGCTATAATGGCGTTACGGCATCCAAAATATCAAGCGAAGGTAGTATAAAATGATTAATGCGACGTTGAAAAAGCTTGACGTGTTCGGAGATGACTCTCACCGCTTCGACGTCTGCACCTTGCTTGAACAGATCGATTAATGACTGGTGATCCTTAATTGCCAACTCGGCGTGAGACTCAATGTCGTAAGACGACATTTCCTTGCTGAAGCACATATAGGCCAGACGCTGAGATTGAAGCTGTAAATTGTCAAGGTAAGAAATTAAAAACGAATTATCCGTCGCATGGTAAATAATGTTGTGAAACTTGCTGTTTAACAGTGTTACCCGCAAATAGTTCTTTTTGTCCCAGGCTTCCCCTACAGCGTGGTTTATCCGTTCGAGATCTTCGATTTGATCCGGCCGAATACGTTTGGCTGCCAGGGCGGCCGCCGATCGTTCCAGGATCAGCATGGTTTCGAACAGATCTTTGATGCTATCCAGGGTGATATCACGGACAAAAAAACCTCGCCCCCGAACCGGTTCGACGAGATTCTCGGCATTCAAGCGAAACAGCGCTTCCCGGATGGGCGTGCGGCCGATGGAAAGCGTTCTGGCCAGCCGCTCTTCATCAACCTGATCCCTTGGACCCAGTTTTAAGGTCACAATACGCTCTTTTATTTTTTGATAGGCAATTTCATTGAGCGGCAGGGACTTGGGTTGATTATTTTTTTTTGGCATGAAAGCATCCTTGTAGCTAATAGGCCAGAGGGCGCCGGTGCGCCCCCCGTTAACCAGACTTTGGCTGCATTGACTACGCCAAGGACACCTTATGGAAACGGTAGTATCGCGTGGGATGCATTTCAAAGTTGACGACATTTTCACGAATGGCTGTGAATACGGATCGGAAAAAAGGTTGGACGATAACCGCGTCATCCTGCAGGATTTTCTCAGCTTTCTCCATCTTGGCCCGGCGTTTTTCCACGTCCAGGACCCCTTCCGCTTCCATCAGGGCGGCATCGAAGGCCGGGTTACTGTAGCTGCTCTCATTCCAGGGCACACCGGAGCGGTAGGCCAGGGCCAGTACCATGACGCCCAGCGGGCGATGGGTCCAGAAGGTTAGGCCGAAAGTCGCCTTGTCCCAAATATCCCAATATTTGGCTGTAGGCATTAAGTCTATTTTGATATTGATTCCGGCTTTTGCACAATCTTCTTTAAGCACGGCCACGCTATCTTGTTCCCATACACCGTCGATATTGCCGCAACTGCAGGTCAAGTCAATACCATTGGGGTAGCCGGCTTCAGCAAGCAGTTTTTTTGCGCCTTCAATATCCTGCTTAACTGGTGGAAGGCGGAAATATTCGGGATGGATCGTGGCCACAT
>JASFFJ010000796.1:0-3584 GCA_050124355.1 Desulfobacterales bacterium
TTGAGTATACAGGCACCCATGATCTGCCCGAAGATAACTCCCCCGGAGCCGGATCAACATCTGCGACATCGGGTTCGCGGGATATTTACGCTTTCCACGATTTGACTGATTTACAGGGTATGACTGCTATACGCAGCACCCCTACTGTTAGCATTCGATCCATCGATGATCTACTGCAGCGTGATAATCAAAGGGAAAAAGATGGATTTCCCCGCAAGATCAATGTCGGTCGCCTGATTAAACCGGGGAAAAGCGGCAAAGACAAAATTGTGATCGTCCCCAGCACGGTCGAAGAAAAATTTCTTCATGACACATCTTTTAAAACGGACGAAGACCCATCCAACGGTGGCTCGGGGGACGGCGAAGAAGGAGATGTGATCGGCGAACAACCGGTTCGCGAACAGGATGGTCAGGAAGGCGAAGGACCCGGTCAGGGCGAAGGGGGCCAGCATGAAATGGAATCAAACGCCTATGACCTGGGTAGGATCCTGACCGAGCAATTTGAACTCCCGAATCTGAAGGATAAGGGGAAAAAACGCTCGCTGACCCGCTACACCTACGATTTGACCGACAAACACCGCGGTTTCGGTCAACTGCTCGACAAAAAAGCCACCTTACGTAAAATTGTTGAAACCAATATCAATCTGGGAAATCTGCCTGATACCGGCGACATCGATCCGGCCCGTTTTCTGATTTCACCCAATGATCTGGTATACCGTATTTTATCCCGCGAAAAAGACTATGAGTCTCAGGCCTTGGTTTTCTTCCTGCGGGATTATTCCGGTTCCATGGCTGGTAAATCAACTGAGCTGGTGGTGGCCCAGCATGTGATGGTATATAGCTGGCTGTTGTATCAATATGCCATGCAGGTGGAAACCCGCTTTATCCTGCATGATACTGAATCAAAAGAGGTGCCGGATTTTTATACTTACTACAATTCGAAAGTCGCCGGCGGGACCCAGGTTTCCTCGGCCTATCGACTGGTCAACGAAATCGTCGCGGCAGAAAATCTGGACAGAGACTACAACATCTACATATTTCACGGTACCGATGGCGACGATTGGGACACGGATGGTAAAGAAAGCATCCCGGAATTGAAAAAAATGATGACCTTTGCCAATAGAGTCGGGATAACCATCGCCGAACACTCAACCTCAGCCGGCCACAACACCGAAGTTGAAAAGTACCTTAAAAAATCAGCCCTGTTGGAAGACAAACCAAACTTGCTCAGACTGGATGTAATGCAGGAAGATGCGAATGAAGCGCGGTTGATAGAAGGGATTAAGCATTTGATATCTGAATAGCACCTTGCATTATTTAGTTTAGAGTGAAGTCTCTTGAAAATATTGGCGCGCTGTAATGAAAAAATGACCAAAATGAGCTGAAATTATAAACTTAGATATGGATTTGCTCTGATTGTAATTTTAGACATTTTAGCCATTTTAAATTTTAGGCACTTATCAAAATGGAACTCATTGATCAACACACGAAAAAAATCATGGAAGGGTGCAAGCGCCGGGCCTTGGATGCGGGTCTTCAATTTCAGGATGAAACCCTGGAGTATATCGTCTCCAATCGGGACTTGCTTGAACTTACCCCCAAGGTGATGATTCCAACCCTGTATGACTACTGGGTCCACGATGTGGAGGTCCTGAAAGAAAAGGGCAGATACGAATTGTATCCGAGCAATCCCTACGAAACCGTTATCAACACCCGTCCCGCCATCTCCTTTTACAATGACAACAATCCTGACTGGATGAATGTCATGATTTTCTATCACGTTTTGGCCCACATAGATTTTTTTCAGAATAATCTATACTTCCGCCACACCTGGGACTATGATTTTACCGGAAGCGCCCTTTCGGACAAGCGCATGATCGCCAAACTCAGATCAGAAAAGGGCCGCTGGTTGGATTACGTCATTGAATTTTCCCGAGGCATCGATAACTTGGTTGGATACCATGATGAATTGTCGCGTCTGAATCGTCCCGCCAAGACCAATCAGTCAAAAAAACTGGATTTTTATTTCGATGTATTTCTACAGTCGAATAAAAAAGTAAAGATCACTGAGTATATAAAAGAAGTTAAACGCTACAATGACTGCATTCAGCATAGCAAAGAACTTGGAGAAGAAGTCTTTTTTTCGGAAGTGCTTAAGAAGCATCCGGAATTCGATACAATCTTTAATAAAAAACTGAAAGAAAAGACTGACCAGAAATTGGACCTTCTGCAATATCTGATGACACACTCCGAATTTCTGGCCAAAGAGAAAAACAACTGGATGAAGCCCGTCATGGAGGTGGTTCGCAAAACGTCATTGTTCTTCCAACCCCAAATTCGGACCAAAATCATGAATGAGGGTTGGGCGAGCTACTGGCATGAAACCCTTTTTTTGCAGGACGACCGCATCGAAGGACATGAGGTTGACTTCGCACGAACCCATTCCGGCGTCACCTCCATGCCGCGGGTAGGATTAAATCCTTATGCCCTTGGGATGCGTCTGTTCTACTATATCGAGCAACTCGTGGATAAAGGCAAATACTCCATCGGGTTTAAGCAAATTGCCAATGCCAAAGAACGCGAACAGTTTGATGCCCAAACCGGCCAGGGAAGGGATTTTATATTTAAGCTGCGCGATAACTTTAATGATTTCATGTTTATAAATACGTTTGTCGACCAGGACTTCGTCAACCAATATAAGCTTTTTGTAGCTGGGCGGCGTCTGAATCAGAACAAAGGCGTCTGGGAATACTATGTCAAGAGTCGCAGCGCTGACCAATATCGACAAATGCTGCTGGATACCCTCTACCATCCTCCCTGCATTGGAATTGATGAGAATAAATCTAAAAACAGTGATTTGTATCTGGTACACCGTTTTGAAGGCAAACCCCTGGTAAAAGAATTCATTGCCAATACAATGCTGGGGATTGAATACCTGTGGGGCGCTCCGGTGCGGCTTGAAACCAGTGAAGTGATCCCGGCTACACCCGTGCAGGCACGAATTCCCATTCCGGGTTTAACCATGCCGCTGGAAGAGGATCCTGGTGCAAAAGAAATAAAATGGCAGCGTGTCGTGTACACAATGAAAGACCGTAAGCTGTCCAAAGAAAACATTTAGGGCCAAGTGAGTCTAACCGAAATTGGATGGCATACGTAGTCCGATCATGGGCGTAAAAAGAGCCAAAGGCCATAAGAAAAAATGAAAATCATCAAAGAATTGAATAAACCATCGGGAACAGATACGGCGCTTAACCAGGATGATGATTCTGCCGAAATGAACATTAAAAATGCCATGGCCAACCTCAACCACAGTATGAGCAAGTTTGAGCGGCGCTCTTCCATCCCATTTGAAGCCTTTATCAACGAGCTAGTCGCCGATCCATCGGTTGTGATACGCAATGTTTTCCAGATCTTCCACGATATGATCAAAGCCTATGTGGGGGAAGGCGTCGAGGAATATCCGGATGATCCCGAATCCATTCATTATGTACTGTATGACTGCAACAAACTGTTCGTCGAAGGTTCAGACTATCCGTTTTTTGCAGATCGTCTCTTTGCCAATCGTTTGATTAGTCTAGTGGAAG
>JASFFJ010000797.1:0-3580 GCA_050124355.1 Desulfobacterales bacterium
ACAAATGGGTGGTTATCAGGTCGCTGTTCAAAGTGCTCAAAATTACAGAACCCTCAGAAAAGAGGGCGCAACCGTTCGCAAAACCATCGACGTTATCATCGGCACATATTGCATTGTAGAGAATCTTCCCCTATTGCATGATGACCGTGACTTTGAGCCAATGGCTTCACATCTTTCATTAAAGGTCTTATCCCCGGTAACCTCTGAACCGTGAACCCTGAACCTGGAACCGATCAGTTTAGATATGAGAAAGACAGATATTCTTCAAAAGTATCCCCCCTTAATGGAAAACGTACTTCAGATCCTGCACGATTTTCAAAACAACAATCCGCGCAATTACCTGTCGCAAAAAGATTTGGCAATGATTGCCAAATACTTGAATGTGACCCACAGCTCGATTTGCGGAGTGGTCAGCTATTACACCCTGTTTAGCCTAAAGCCCAGAGGAAAACACATTATCAGGATATGCAATTCTCCGGTTTGCCACATGGCCGGGGCGAAGGACATTTTCACCGCACTTCGCGAAAATCTTAAAATTGGTTTTGGTGAAACGACCACCGAGGGGTTTTTCACACTGGAATCAACCGAGTGTCTGGGCCAATGCGACCAAGCGCCGGGCATGTCGGTCGATGAGACATTCTATGGTAATCTGACTGCAAAAAAAATAATGCCTATTCTCAAAATCTATCAGGAATAAAATGAGGAAAACAGGATCGTGACTCAAGCGCACAGAATTTCCTTAAAAAATGCGGGACATATCAATCCCGCCAAAATCGAAGACTATATTGCCGCGGATGGTTATCAAGCCTTAAAAAAAGCATTGCGGATGCCGGCCGAAAAGATCGTTTACGAACTGACCCAATCCGGTTTGAGAGGCAGGGGCGGAGCAGGGTTTTCAACGGGATTGAAAAAACAATTCACCAGTGAAGCATCCTGTATCCTGCTCGAATGCATGCGCTATATCGTATGCAATGCCGATGAGGGTGAACCCGGAACCTTTAAAGATCGCATCATTATGGAGGGAGATCCGCATCTATATATCGAGGGAATGATCATCGCGGCCTATGCCGTCGGCGCTGAAAAAGGCTATATCTATATTCGCGGCGAATACAGCCAGTCGATCGACATGACCCGCAAAGCGCTTGAGCAGGCCGAAGCGCGCGGTTTTCTGGGAGACAATATTCTGGGCTCCGGGTATTCGCTGGACATTGAGATAAAGCCGGGGGGTGGTTCGTATCTGTGTGGTGAAGAATTGACCCTGTTGGAATCCATCGAAGGCAACAGGGGCTATCCGCGAATCAAACCGCCCTTTCCGGCGCAAAAGGGGTTGTTCGGTATGCCGACCCTGATCAACAACGTCGAGACCTTGTCCCATATTCCCGCCATCATCTTGAATGGGGCCGATTGGTATAAACGTATCGGAACCGACCAATCTCCCGGGACCAAGATATTCACCATCAGTGGTGATGTGAACCACCCGGGCTATTTTGAAGCAGACATGGGCGTCACCCTCAAGGAACTTATTTATGATCTGGCCGGCGGCATTAAAGACCGTAAAAACTTTAAAACCGCACTGCTTGGGGGCGCTGCCGGCACCTTCGTACCGCAATCATTTTTAGATGTTAGCATGGCCTTTGAAAGCCTACAGGAGAAAGACGCTGTTTTGGGCTCCGGTGCCATTATAGTCATGGCCGAGGACAAATCCATTGTTGATATGCTGCAGTCGATTCTGAGGTTTTTTGAACACGAATCTTGCGGCAAGTGTGTCCCCTGCCGCGTCGGCACCCGGCAACTGCGGATATTATTGGAAAAGATTGTCACGAATGGTCACGCCAAAGGCTCCGAGATAGATGCTTTGCTTCAGCAGTCTGAAATAATGGCCAAAACATCGTTGTGTCCTTTAGGCCAATCCCCTGTACTGCCGATAAAAAGTGCCGTGCGGCACTTTCGCGAGGAACTGCAGCAATCATAAAATTCAGGAAATTCACAACCCGGTGCACATGATGAGCGATATGGCGACCATTAAAATTGACGGAAAAATGATCAGGACCCGCAGCGGGGAAAACCTGCTGGCGGTGGCCAAACGAAATAACATCTTCATCCCCAGCCTCTGTTACCACCGCAAACTGACACCGACCGGCGCTTGTCGTCTATGTGTCGTCAAGATAAAAGATCAGCGAGGGTTTATTGCCGCTTGCACCGTAAGCGTATCGGACGGAATGGAGATAACGGCCTTTGATGCCGAATTGGAGGAAGCCCGCCGATATTTGTTGGACTATTTGTTATCCGAACACAACGAAGCCTCCGATACGAGCTATGACGATGAATTCAAATCGCTGGTCGCCCGATACGGGCTGGACGATCCGGCCAAAAGACAATTTCCCTCCCTTTGGAAATCACTCGGCTACCCGCTAGATAACAGTTCACCGGTGCTCACCTACGATGCTTCCAAATGTGTCAAATGCTTTCGATGCATCAAGGCCTGCGACGAAGTGCAGGGAAAAAAGGTTTTGTCTTTTGCCAACCGTGGCATCACCTCCTATATCATTGGCGGTTTCGGTGTTTGGGGCGAATCCGAATGTGATGGCTGCGGTGAATGCATTCAGCTTTGCCCCACCGGAGCGATTGTTGAAAAGCCCAACAGAGAGGTTCTCAAAACCGCAGCAGCAGATTCGAGTGTCATTTCCACCTGCCCCTATTGCGGTGTCGGGTGCCAGATCGAGCTGAAAGTCAAAGCGAATCGGATTGTTCGCGTCAACGGCGCAGAAGGCCTAAAACCAAATGATGGAAGGCTTTGCATCAAGGGGCGTTTTGGCTATGATTATGTCGGCAGCCCGGACCGGTTGACCCGGCCGTTGATCAAGCGCAACGGACAATTCGTTGGGACTGACTGGGACGACGCTCTGGATTTTGTCGCCGCTAAATTCAATGCCATCAAAGAAAAATACGGCAATGACGCCCTGGCGGGCTATGCTTCGGCCAAATGCACCAACGAAGACAATTATATTTTTCAAAAGTTTATCCGGACGGCATTTGGAACCAATAATTTGGATTACTGCACCCGGCTCTGTCATGCCTCGACCGTTACCGCGATGCTGCGCGCTTTGGGCGATGGGGCCGGATCCAACTCGATCGAAGATTATGAAACCGCCGATTGCATATTGGTCATCGGCAATAATATGATCGAAACCCACCCGGTTACTGCCACCTTCGTCAAGCGCGCTGTTGTCAACGGAGCCAGGCTCATCATCATCGATCCCAAATGGACGCCGTTGGTGAAATTTGCAGATGTCTGGCTGCAACCCCGGCTGGGCACCGATGTGGCCCTTCTCAACGGACTCATTCGCATCATTGTCAGTGAAAATCTGACCGATGAAGACTTTATTGTCCATCGTATCGAAGGTGGTCTGCAAGCATTCGAAAGTCTCAAAAAGCTGGCATCAAACTACCCGCTTGAAAAAGTCGCCGACATCACCGGGGTTGCACCGGACAGGCTCCTGGCGGCCGCCAGATTTTACGCAAAGGCGAATCGGGCACTAATCGCCACCGGCATGGGGATCAGCCAGCAAGTCACCGGCAC
>JASFFJ010000798.1:0-3571 GCA_050124355.1 Desulfobacterales bacterium
TAGATGGAACAGGTGAGTATCTTGGAAACGGGAGCAATAACGATCAGAATCATCTATTGGGAATGCAGGTTTATGGCCTATCAGGCGGAACATTCATCACTCTGGGCTTGCTCAAAGCTGATCTTGGATTTTTTTCCAATGAAGAAAGGTTGTTTCTTTTGATTTTTGATTGAAGGCTGTTACCTTTTGGCTGCTGAACCAGTCCGGTAGAATATAAAGCGATTTAGATTCCCGATTGCTGTAAATGTGTTCCTGGTGAAAATGGCCCATAAAAATAGTCTCAACGCCCTCGGCAAATTTGGAGTCAGCAAAAACTTTAATTTCGTCCAGCGGCAATTTCAACTGAAATTTACTGTTTGTTAGCTTTAGATGTTGTTTAATAGATTCCGCAAAGCTTGGTCCAAAAGGCAGTTTGCGCATGAGGAATTTTGCTATGCTACTTTTAAGCAATTTTCTGAAGCCCAAATGCAATCTATCCTGTCGGTTGATCTGGTCGCCATGCACAAATAGTATTCCTGAATCCTTCTGATACCATGTTCCTGAAGAAATCCATGTAAAGTCCTGCGCTCTTTCCGTGGCCAAATAAAACTCATGGTTGCCCTCGACAAAACCAATCGAACGATATTTTTTCTGCTCTTGACACCAATTTAGAAAGTCATGATGAACGTCACTCTCGTAGTCAGCCAGAGCCACCCACAAATCAAAAATATCACCCAAAAAGATTAGATCATGATGATTGCCTTCAAAAAATTTAAGCATATCAAAGAAGGCGCTATGATTATTTTCTGTTTTGCTAACGTGGGCGTCTGTAACGATGATCATTTCACTTGCCGATGTTTTGTCAACGGTCTTCCTATTATTGGTGAACTCCGGGTGGTGATTAGATCTTTTTGATGTCAAAGATACTCTCCGGCAAAAGGGAAATTTCTTCAGACAATTCGCTGACTACGTCATATGGTTTTTCTTCTGTTTCAAAGCGACTTTGATGTCGGAAGGCCATCTCTTCCAAGGGATTGTCTCGATACCCCCTGGTGATTGTTCCGATGGCCCAGGCGGTGAGGTAACGTTCTGTCCCCATATGCTCCCACTGAATGATATGCACCAGTTCGTGAAAGTGGACCGCCTCCCAATCTGCAAGATCTCGGCGAATAAAAATCGTGTTTTCCCAAGGGATACCTTTAATATCCCATGTTTCGATTTCCTCAAGTTGAGGGATTCCTGTAGTAGACAGAGGCGGAATTGGGCATTGATCAACTGATTGAGAGTATCGGCACTTCGGCTAAAGTTTTGATATCCTCTAAATTGCCCCAAATTTGTCGGAGCTCCGGGTTCATGTATCATTCGTATATCACAGTATTTTCAGTAGATACAGCAGGATAGTAGTTCTATAGCCTCCTAAACTTCTGGAAAACTGGATGCCCGTGCTCAACTAAGCTTGGGAGCTAATCTTTTTTTTCATCCTTTTTCTTGCCGGCGTCCTTGATTGCCTTTGAGGTATCTTCGACGGCTTTGTCAATTTTTTTTCCAGCACCCTCCATGGGGCCCTCGCTTTCACATCCCACTAAACCAGTTAAAAGTACTGTCAAAAACAGGTAGAAAACAGCTTTCTTTAATATAGACATAATCTGGCTCCTTTCATTTCGCTGTCGAATCAATATTCTTTCCAGCTGGTAAGATATTCAAATCTCTTTAGCAATAGATCAGTCTAATACCTCATATCCTCCCAGCTTCTGTCTAAAGAAATTTTCATAGCCATCGCAATCACTTCGAGATCCCTGCCAGCGAAATCCATATCGTCAACCAGAAGACGCACTCTCACACCGCGGTCGGCAGCTTTGAGCAGCATATCGGAAAACAATTTGCCGACCAAATCATTGTGATAAAGGTAATATTGAGCATCAATACTGCGCTCGGCGAAAAGAGACATTTCAGCGCGGGCCACAAAGGCATTCAAACCGTCTGCCAACAAATGGAATCCTGATTTTCCCGGATTTGCGGCTCGCTCTGCTGCATGCTCCCGACCGAAATGGGTGTCCTCCGTATCGGTCAAAGCATACGATTCGGGTCGATCAAAATCTTTAGGCAAAGTGGCGCAGCCAGCAGTTATAAGTATAGCCACTGCAGCCACAAGTTGGATGATAACGGCAGGTCTATTCATTACAAACAACCTTTTTTAGATCATTTTCTTTAGTAGTTTATAAAATGAAAGATTTATCTTTTTCATTTCTATTTCGAAAAATCAAGAGATTTAAATAGATTACACCTCAATTTTTAGTACCCGGCCATTTCGGGGCTGAATTGCAGATTGCAGTTATAAATCCACCAAAAAATTGAACTGTGATAATTTAGATTGGCTGAACAAACCTACCATCCCCAGGAATTGTAGATTCTCCTTGGCTAATCCACACTACAAAGCGATTTTGGATTTCGTGCCTCAAGCTTAAATTTGGAGGGATAAGAAATTTGTTAGATGTGCTGATGAAATTTAGAATTTTAGGGTATGGTATATTTCTCTGTATTTTACCGGATTGAGATTTGGGACATCATAGCGGATACCAAAGGAAATAATGGGGACAGAATGGGGATAAAGTTTTATAAATCAAATTATAATATAGACTGAAAATTCAGATGAATCCTTCTAAATGCTTAATATCGTGGTGCCCGGGGCCAGAATCGAACTGGCACACCGCTTAGCGGCGAGGGATTTTAAGTCCCTTGCGTCTACCTATTCCGCCACCCGGGCGTATCTTAGTCGGTTGGCTATTCTGATACCTGAATGTAAATAGGATATCAAGGAAAAAGATAGGGTATTGATAAAATTCAAAAGATTTACGGGTGGCATCAATTTGAAAATTCAAAGCCCTGTTCGTTGAAGAGCTTTAAACAGGCCGTTACCACATCAGCATCATAGAGAATCCCACTGTTTCGGGTGATCTCTTCCAGAGCCTTTTCAATTCCCATGGAGGGACGGTAGGGGCGATGGGAGGCCATGGTCTCGACCACATCGCCAACGCCTAAAATACGGGCTTCAATTGAAATGTCAGCACCTTCAAGCCCACGAGGATATCCAGAGCCGTCTAATCTCTCATGATGCTGGAGAATGATGTCGGCTATGGGCCATGGGAATTTAATGCCCTTTAGGATGTCATAACCGGCCTGGGCATGGGCCTGTATCAAGCTGATTTCTATTTCGGTTAACTTTATCGGTTTAGACAGAATTTCAGCCGGCAGTGATATTTTGCCGATATCATGGATGGACGCCGCCATGCAGGCCCCTTCGATTTGATCTTCGGTAAGTCCGATCGTTTTTGCAATGGCCCGGGTCAGTGTTGCTACCCGCATCTGATGTCCGGAGGTATATGGATCTCTTTTTTCGACCGTCATGGCAATAGCCTGGATGGTCGCATCCATTACTTTTTTAAGATTCTGAAAGCTCTGTTCCAGTTCTGCCTGCACCTGTTTGCGGTTCTCGATTTCCATCTTGAGCAGTTTATTGGCATCCACCAGCTCGGCTGTTCGCTTCTCAACCAGGTTTCCTAATTCAGAGTGGAGGTCCAACAGTTGTCTTTCG
>JASFFJ010000799.1:0-3569 GCA_050124355.1 Desulfobacterales bacterium
GTCAAGTTGTGCAAATTTGAATTCACGGAAAAGCGGGTACCAGCCACATCTGTGCAAAATTTTGCGATAGCGTATTGTACGCTTATTTTCATGGGAGAAAGTGTATTGTAGGCGGTAAATGAGAGCTTATCTCCAGGGTTTATATTTGCGTATAATACAAACACTCTTCAGCATTCTTTAAATAAATCTTTGACTGCGCGAACTTGCGGTTTGGACCTGTATTAAACTGCTTTTGATTACTTCTTTGGTATTAAAACCCCCTACATCAATAAAATTATTGATAACTTGATTCAAGAAATTTAATTTATTTTTCTCTTGACACTTTATTTTTAATTTTTTATTTTTAATTTTAAATTTCAGACATTCTCATTCGGAAAACTGCGTCTAAACGCCAAAATCAGTAAAGTTTTTTAATTTATAATGAAAATTTAAAGGGTTATAAAAAAGGAATCCAAATGAATTTTGACACTGCCAGTATTAACGAGAAAATATACCAATTACTGCGTGAAAGAATCATTTTTGGTGAATACGCACCAGGTTCAAGGATTGAAATTAAAAATTTGAGCCAGGAATTGAATGTCAGCCCTCAACCCGTTAAAGAAGCAATATTTAGGTTAGCCGGCGAGGGATTTATCACGATTGTTCCAAGAAGAGGCACCTATGTTCGTCAGGCTACATTGAAGGATTTAGTTAACATGGTGGAAGCCAGAATATTGTACGAAACTGGCGCGATTGATCTTGCTGCAGGTCAAATCAAAGAAAAGGATCTGAAACGGTTAGAAGACCTTTGCGCAGATCTGCTTGAAATAGAGAATAAGACCTATCGGGATATACAGAAAAAAAATATGGCGTTTCATTGCGCCGTAGTGAGTCTTTCCAAAAATCAATGGCTGGATGAGGCCCATGAACTGCTGATGGGCCATTATGCCTGTTTACATTATCGTTATGTAGTCCGGCAGAAAGATTATTCAGACGCGCAACAAATTTATAGGGATCATCGTATGGTGGTAGATGCATTGGACCAGGAAGATATTAAAGAAGCCAAAAAGGTTGTCAGACTTCATATGCAGCGCGTTAAGGACAAAATCGAAAAAGAGTTGTTTTCTGAAAATTCCAGAAATAACGAGATGGATATTGAGTATACGGAGGCGTCGATAAAAGCGTTCATTTAGGAACCTGTTATGGCCTTTATGGCGAGGATTCTACCGAAAACTATAACCCTTTGATAGCCATTTGAGGTGGTTCGAATGAAGGAACATTTTATTATTTACCGCAAGGAGGACTGGTTTAATGACACGAAGAAGAATTTCAATTGAAGCATTTCAATTAACGATCTGTACAGGAAAAAAGCCGAAGGCGAAAAAGTCAGCTGGCTAACCAGCTACGACTTTCCCACTGCTCAGTTTCAAGAAGCCGCCGGCGTCGAAATGATTTTAGTCGGCGATTCGATGGGTATGTGTGTTTACGGCTAACATTGACCTTCATCACATGAACTCGAATAAACTACGGAGAATGAATTTCATGAGCGACCTACGTGAAAAACTAAAAATAGACTATAAACGTCTTGATGAAATCAACACGTTTTTGTTGGATCCAAACAACGAGCTGGTTAACAGACTTCTGGAACTGATCGAAAAATACGGCGGCGTCGAAGCTATCAATCATAAGCACGAAGCATCACCGAGACTTACAAAAGCATTGTGTTGCAGCCTTACCTGCGGCGCGATGAACTGCTCGATGTGACCGCGGATGTGCCCAACATTTCGGCCAAGCACGAAGGCGGCGATCCGGAGATCGAAGCGCAACGTGAGCATGTCAGCGACATTCTAGACTATTTCGTACCAAAAGAGGAAATTATCAAACAAGGCTCAATGGATAAATTCGAGCACAATTATCTCGACAAACAGGATGCGCTTGACAAGACCGCGGTGGCCTTGACCCAAAAGGGCATCGACGTGATCTGCGCCAAAAATTTGCATTGATTTTTTTAAGCCGAGTGTTGGAGATTAGGATAATGAGTAAATCGTACAATATCGCAGTTATTCCCGGAGATGGAACTGGACCTGAAGTCGTTGAGGAAGGCGTTAAAGTACTAAAGACGGTTTCTTCAAAATATGGTGTCGAATTCAAATTAAAATATTATGGTTTTGGTGGCGAACATTACAAGAAAACAGGCGAAATTCTGCCGGATTCCGCGATTGAAGAATTGAAAGATTTCGATGCGATATATTTAGGGGCCATCGGGCACCCTGATATCGAACCAGGCCTTCTGGAAAGAGGAATCGTTTTGAAAGCCAGGTTCGCACTTGATCAATATATCAATTTAAGACCGGTCAAATTGCTGCCAGGTGTAGAATCGCCACTTAAAGACAAAACTCCCGCGGATATTGATTACGTCGTCGTTAGAGAAAATACCGAAGGATTTTACGCCGGCGCCGGGGGAAATTTCAAAACCGATACGCCGGATGAAATATCCGTACAAACGGCCATCAACACCAGAAAAGGAGTGGAAAGATGCCTCCGGTACGCTTTTAAATTGGCCGCCAGAAGAAATAAGAAGGTTACCCTGGCCGGTAAAACCAATGTCATGACCTATGCCTTTGGCCTATGGGCAAAGGTATTTAATGAAATTGGCGAAAAGGACTACCCGGAAATTGAACGGGATTATGGCCATGTGGATGCCATTTGCATGTGGATGATTAAAAATCCGGAATGGTTTGACGTGATTGTGACCGAAAATATGTTTGGCGATATAATCAGTGATATCGGGGCGATAACGCAGGGTGGCCTTGGTGTTGCCGCCGGCGGAAACATTAATCCAGAAGGTGTTTCGATGTTCGAGTCTATTGGGGGTTCCGCTCCCAAATATACTGGCCGGAATGTGATCAATCCCATCGCTAGCATTTGCTCTGTTGCCATGATGATAGACACACTTGGCCAAGAAGAAATGGGAAAAGCCATTGAAACTGCGGTTATACAAACGACATCCAAATTGAAAAGCCTTTCCGCCGGTAAAATGGGTTACAGTACCTCGGAGGTCGGTGATCTGGTTGCAGAGGCCATAAGAAATGTCTGACAGTGGATTCTCAAAGGAAACGTTATGGACATTTTGGACAAAGTAGATTTTCCTCCGATGATCAGAGTGCGACAGAAATTTAATCCCATCCGGATAGAGAATGTTCAAGGCGCTATTCTTGGTCAAATCAGGGCCCTTGCCCCGGAGCTGCCTATCCGGCCGGGACAAAGCGTGGCCCTGGCCTGTCCAAGCCGGGGGCTGGCCGATTATTCTCTGATCGCAAAAAGCGTTGTCACGGGACTCAAGGAATTAAAGCTCAAGCCGTTTATCGTTCCCGCCATGGGCAGCCACGGAGCCGCCACAGCCAGCGGTCAGGAAAAGGTGCTGAACGATCTGGGGATAACGGAATCGACAGTGGGGGCTCCCATCCGTTCGAATCTGGAAGTAGTGCCGGTTGGAAAAACAAAGGAGGGCATACCGGTCAATATCGACCGTCTGGTCCACGAGGCCGATCATATCGTTCCCCTGAATCGCATCAAAGAACATAACGGTT
>JASFFJ010000800.1:0-3568 GCA_050124355.1 Desulfobacterales bacterium
GCGTAGCATTCATCGTGAAAGCAGATCAGTTCATCCACACCGCTGTCCCTTAAATAGAAATGCCAGATATTATCGATGATCCTTGGAAGCTGATCGCGAATCACCGAATTGCGGGCAAAATGAAGCCACATAATATTGCAGAAGACATCACTGCCCACAATGATGGAGGGGTTTTCATAAAGCGGCGCCCGGATGCTCCCGGTCAGCATCGGAAAGTAGCACATGTCGATCACCGGTGCGCTCACCTTCATGGGCGTGATGGCGCCTTTGGGTTTCATCATCAGAACCTGCTGCCGTGTAATCGGCGCCGGTGCCGGCAGGATGCCTATTTCTTCCTGGCGTTCGACAATCACATAAAAGGGGTGATTGCTGTTGGGGCAGTATTCTTCGCAGGCATAGCAGGTGGCACACGCGCTCAGAACCCTCGAGTCCTTACCGTCGTTGATGTTGGCTTTTTCGCGTTTGGCCTCCTCCAGATCAAATGTCATGTACTGACACCTCATTAAACAATCACAGGTGTCGCAGGCCTCGCAAATGGCGGGATCGAAGTTTATCTCATTCACGATGTTGCCCTCCGCAAATTTGAATTCATCCCGGGCGGTAACCATGAGCCGGGACAGTTGAAAGCTAAATATACCCCCACTTTATTTCTTTTGGCAACAAGGAATATACAAATTTTTCATGGGCTTTCATCCCGTGGTGATATTAACGCGTTTGGCAAGAATCTTGACGGGCTACTCAAGTGAGGAAAGGTTGATAGATACGAAGAAGCAAAGCCATCTAAATGTGGGATGCTCAGGGCACTGACCTATCAAGTCGGCAACAAAAAGGCCACCAGGAAATCTGATGGCCGTATTGTACGAGTTGACGTCCCCAAGGGGATTTGAACCCCTGTTGCCGGCGTGAAAGGCTCCCAACACCAATTGGAATAGATTATAAATATCAATAACTTATAATTATTTCAAAATTTTACTGCGTTAATATTTGCGGGAATTTGTCGGTAAAAATACGGAAAAACCTGTATTTCCTTTCAGACTTTCACTCAGTGGATCTTCAGTCGATAATCCCATTTCAAAATATCATATTATCCATTACAGTTTGTTCACAATAAATATGCCCGCACCCACCAGAATGCATCCAGCAACAAGTCCAGGATCAAATGCCTCATTCAATAAAACTATCCCGAGCATCATTCCGATTAATGGAGAGGCAAAGAAAAACACAGATAGATTTGATGAATTGTGCCGGGCGATCAGATATTGCCATGACAGAAAGCAAAATACGCTCACGGCCAAACTTTGAATAGCGATGGCCGTCCACGCATCCGATTGAACATCCTGAGTTTGAAATTTTTCAAATAATAGCGCCGCCACAAAAAAAATGACAACGCTGATTTGGAATTCCCAAAATATGATCTTCCATTTATTAATAAATGTGGCCAACCGTTTATTGTAGACGATGTTGATTGCCAAAAGAATACAACTCGAAATTTCAATCAGATCCCCCTTAAAGGTTGTGCTTAGGGTCCCGGATAGATTTTCACGGAGTGCGATGGAAATGCCGAAGAATGCAATGATACTTCCTAACAATTTGGTCTTTGCCAGGGATTCTTCTTTGATAAAAATTGGAGCTACAAGTGGGACCACCAAGGGGTAAGCAAAAATAATTAGAGATATCCTGCCCCCGGAAATGTATTGTGATCCCAGGTTAAATAAAAAAATCTGGGCAACCATAATAAAGGCAAGAATAAATATGTATATAAATTCTTTGGCAGATACAAGAAACCCGGTGCCTCTCCATTTGATGAATAAAAAAACAAATGGTAATGCCGGACCGAATCTTAAAAACGCCGCCCAGAATGGTGGGATGTCTCTGACAGCAACCTTAACAACAACCGCGTTGCTCGCCCAAATAAAGACCAGCAATAATATCCAGAAAAGAGTTGCCGTTGAAATTGGATCTTGACCAACGACCTTTGTGTATGTGGGTCTTTCCATTATATATTCAGGCTTCGAGACAACTATTATCCAAACCAGCTGATTTCGCGGCTTTATTTTGAATCTGCAGATAGGTCAAGGATAACCAGGTTTGGTTTTTTGTTCGGATCAAGCCACGTCAAAATGCTTAGAATATTTTTGTATTCGAGGCAATCTATTTGTTGCTGGGCGTTAATGAACGATTAGCCTTTCCTGATTTTAATAAACTGGTCAATTTTTCCTTGGTGATCGACATTGATTCTATAATTTTCACTCAGATCAACCCATTTTTGACCCAGCTACCGCTAAATCAACCCGACAACATTATCGACCTCCGCATCATTATGCGCCCTGCCCTTCTCGATTCCATGCCACTTTGAAATACATCCCCGGCAGCAGATGGCGGTGGCATGCTGGGCGATGAAGACCGGATGCCCTCTCATCGGTGTTTGTTTACCATCATTCTTGGGAAAATCAGGCGCAATCCTGGAATTTATAAATTGATATGCGTGATCTTGGATGGTTTCAAAACCATTGGCGGCGATGTAATCTCGGTCTTTCTGGGTTAATTTGAATTTGGATCTGAATTTGGATTTTTTTAGGGAGTTGAGTTTTTGGGGTATATTTGAATCTGGTAATGTCATATTGATAAATTACGTAAAAAATCGATTCAAGATCCAATATGCGGCGTAACCTACGCCCCCGGCAATAGCCAGCATAATTCACGGCCTACATAATGGGGTCTCTTTAAATTTCCACGTAAAGATACCGACTACGACAAGTCCGAATATTATGCCTATTATTTTTGGAAGCATAAGAATACAGTTTCAAAAAGTCTGACAATCAATAGTCCACCCGTCTCTTCAATTCCTGACCACACTTAAAAAAAATTTCTTGGGAGCCACCTGAACTCTTTCGCCGTTTTAAGGACTTTGAATTTGTAAAGTTTAGTGGAGTTTTCCGCAACAACTACCCGGACCCGCACAAGAGGCATGGGATGGGGAAGCCCCACAGCAGGCAGTATCGCCTGGTCCCGGTAGACCAGACGAGGCCGAACCGGATATGGCAGCATGGGCGGAAAGCAGTTTTTTTAGACTGATGCTGGCGCATGAGGGGCATTCGGGTTGCTTGGTTACAGAGGTCATCAGGATCTCACAGGTCTTTCCACAATTGTTGCACAGGTATTCATATATTGGCATAGGATCTCCTTCTATTTGGTTGGATGATGGTTTTTTTCATAATCATCGAGGCCTTTGTGGAGGGTTTTCACGGCCAGTTGAATACAATGATGCTGACTCGCAAGTTACTTTATATAGTTGAATTCAAATTAATGGACACATTCGCCAATCCCGTGTTGGTGTCCTTTACAAGTGTGATCCAGAGTGAACTCCGGCAGTTTACCATCCTTGATGAGCGAAAGGTTTTCCGAAACAGTGCCCTCTACCGCCCGATAGGTTTTAACACCCTCTTCAGTCAATTTTTTCAAGGCACCGCCACCAATACCACCCACCACAACAGCATCAACGGTTTTGCCACCAAGAGCGACCAAAGGTTGGCACTTCCCGTGAGCATGGTTGAGATCATGGTTGTCA
>JASFFJ010000801.1:0-3566 GCA_050124355.1 Desulfobacterales bacterium
TATCCCTGCCCTAGAATATTGCCTGCCATGATCTCGCCGGCCGCGAAAATATTGGCTGCCGGCACGTTATTCTGCATAATGACCTGGGCGCGTTCGTTGACGGTAACCCCGAGATAGGTGAAGGTAATTCCTGGTCGCAAGGGATATCCATAAAAGGGCGGCGTATCCAGAGGACGGGCCCAATGGCTCTTGGGCGGCGTAAGCCCTTCAGTGACGCAATCATCCAATTCCGCGGCATCGAAGGTTCCGGGTCGCACAGCGGAATTAAAGGTTTTCACGGTAGCGGTGAGGGCGGCTGGATCGAGCGCCAGTTTTTCGGCCATCGCGCTGATCGAATCGGCTTTGATGGGTGGAAACACCGAAGGCATGAAAAGATCCATAGACTTGGCATCGATGATGGAATAGGCGACCTGATCCGGCTGCTGCGCCACGAGACGGCCCCAGATGGCGTAGCGCTTGGGCCAGAAATCCTCCCCCTCATCGTAGAAACGTTCGGCACAGTTATTGACGACGATGCCAAATGACACGCAGTCCAGCCTCGTAACAATCCCGCCATCGAATTTGGGAGCCCGGGCGTCAATGGCGACCGCGTGGCATTGGCGCGGGTCGCCCACGGCTTTGGCCCCCTTGTCCAGCAACACGCGCAGCAAACGCCCCTTGTCGTAAGGGGTGCCACGGATGATGAAGTTGTCGGCGGCCTTGCCCCAATATTCCTTCAACCAATCGATATTGGCTTGAAATCCACCGGATGCCACGATTACCGCACGCGCTTCAACGGTCTGCCGACCACCGTCGTATTCGAAGTTAGCCGCCGTAAAGCGGTCGTCTTGAATGGTTAGATCCACGACCTCCGCCTCATAAAGAATCGTCACCCCCAGCCTTTCGGCAGTGGCATAGTAGGCATTCATCAGAGCCTTGCCGCCGCCCAGGAAAAAGGCATTGGTTCGGGACAGGTGCAGGGTGCCGCGCATGGACGGTTGAAACTTGCAGCCATGCTCGATCATCCAGGCACCCAAATTGCCCGACGCGCGGATGGTGAAACGGGCCAGATCCTGGTTGGTATTCCCGCCCGTGACACGCATGAGGTCTTCCCAGAACTCTTCTTCGAGGTAGGGTCCGGTCAAATGACGACTGTCGTTGCCGTGCAGATATCGCAAATTGCGGGTGTGGCGGCTGTTACCGCCTCTGAATGCGAACGGTGCGCTTTCAAGCAGCAAAACGTCGGCACCGCATTCTCGCGCAGTCATCGCGGCACAAAGAGCGGCATTGCCGCCGCCTACGATCAGCACATCATACTTTTTTGACAAATTTATCCCGCTCTGGCTGCCGTCGGTCATAGTGCTTACAGTATTCTAATCGATTGACAATCGGTATCGGTTATGCAACGGATTGATTCGTACCATATTTACAAATCGGGGACAATAAGTCATTTACATCGTTCGATTCGTATCTATCTTGTATAAGTAAAAAAAAAGTTTCCTGACACTCAACAGCTGCAAGTGAGACAAACCGATAACTCAATCCAGGAGGCATCATCATGCAAAAAAAGATACCAGCTGTTTACATGCGGGGCGGTACCAGCAAAGGGCTTTTTTTCCACGCCGGCGACCTTCCGTCCCGGTCGGATATCAGAGATGCGGTGTTGCTGGCCGCCTATGGGAGCCCGGATCCAAACCGGCGGCAGATTGATGGCGTCGGCGGAGCCGTTTCCACCGCCAGTAAAGTGGCCATCATCAGTCTTTCTGAATCCCCTGATTATGACGTCGTCTACAATTTTGGTCAGGTGTCCATTGACCGGCCCATTATCGATTTTAAGGGTAACTGCGGCAATATCTCATCGGCGGTTGGACCTTTTGCCGTTGATGAAGGACTGGTACCGGCAGTTGAGCCATTCACACCGGTCCGGATACATCAAAAAAATACCGACAAACTTATCATTGCGGAAGTGCCTGTTAAAAACGGCCGTTTCGATGAAGACGGTGATTACACCATCGCCGGAGTTCCCGGTCCCAGTGCCAAGATCGTGCTCCGGTTTGATGATCCCGGCGGGGCGCTGACCGGCAAACTGTTCCCCACTGGAAACGTCAAGGACATGCTGGATGTGCCGGAAGTCGGAACGATTGAATTGACCGTCATCGATGCTGCCAACCCGGTCATTCTGGTACAGGCTGCAGCGCTGGGATTGTCGGGGCTTGAAATCGATGAAGTCGACAATGACGCCTCCATTCGTCAGCGTCTTGAGAATGTCCGCTGCGCTGTTTCCGTAGAAATCGGTCTGACCGAAACCATGGAGGAGGCGACATCACGAAGCCAGGCGGTTCCAAAAATCGCATTTATTACGGCGGCGGAGACCTACCAGACGCTAGATGGCAATACAATTAATGAAACCGATGTGGACCTGATCGGCCGCATGATGTCCATGGGAACGCTTCACAAATCATATGCTGTTAGTGGTGCGGTGTCCACAGTGGGTGCGGCAATGATCCCGGGTACGGTCGCTCACGACCTCCTGAAACCGGAAGCCCACCAGAAGGAAATGCTTTCCATCGGACATCCGGGTGGCATCATTGACGTCGGTGCGGTCATCGAGAAGACAAACGGCACCTACCACTACCGGGAAGCGGTGCTGGGTCGTACCGCCCGCCGGCTGATGGAAGGCAGTGTGCTCGTTCCCGAAAAGTACTTCAAGGATGATTAATACTCCTGCCAGTAAGCGGGTCAGGATATTTGGGCAAAGACGGAATAATACCTGAATATTGCATGAAAATTAATAAAAAAATTGTTGCAGCGGAAAGGAAGTTGAAATGAGTTCCAGCCTGGGATTGTTTGCTTATCTGGGGCTCGGTCTTGTCGGCGGCGCCCTGGGGGCCAAGCTGAAAATTCCGGCCGGTGCCCTAATCGGGGCCATGTTAACCATAATTTTGTTTAAAATGACGATGAAGATGCACTGGGAAATCCCGCAAGGGTTTACGTTTGCCCTCCAAGTCTTCCTAGGCATCATGGTGGGGGCGACGTTTCAACCGGAACTGCTTCATGTCATGAAAAAAATTGCCCTGCCGGTCATCATCTCATGTGTGGTCCTGGTAGGTGTTGGAATACTTATGGCAGCCGTTTTTGCTAAGCTGGGATTACTGGATTTTGGCACCGCATACCTGGGCACGAGTCCGGGGGCAATGAGCGCCCTGATTGTGATGGCTCTCGACAGCGGGGCCCAACCCATGCTGGTAGTTTGTTTTCATTTCTTCCGGGTTGTGTTCGTCATCCTTACCGCCCCGCTGATATTTAAATGGATTTCCGGTTAAATCAAAGTTATGGTCTCACCCTTTCTGGGCACCACCACCGCAAAACCATCTTTTTTCAAATCGTCGGCAAATGATAGGGATTGTTCTTCTTCACCATGAATCAGGGCGATGCGCTTTATCTTCAGATTGGATTCCTGCAGCAGCCGGCGCATTTCATTTTTATCTGCATGGGCACTGAAACCACCCAATTTGACCACCCGCGCCTTGAGCGGATACTCTTTGTTCATAAATCTCAACAGGGGCGCTTTGCCCTTTCTACCGGAT
>JASFFJ010000802.1:0-3563 GCA_050124355.1 Desulfobacterales bacterium
CGGTTTCATGAAGACCTGCCGCGAAGCCTTTAATGAACTTGCCAACAACCCGGATACCGGCGGCGGACGGCAAAAATACGGCACCAATGTCATTTTGTCGCTGATGGATGAGGTCGGCATTCACCCGGTACGAAACTTTCAAAAGGGTAAATTTGCCGGCGCCGACCAGGTCAACGAAGACGTAGTTGAAGAATACTATGTCAGAAACAAAGCCTGTTTCGGATGTCCGATTTACTGCAGTAAGATTGCCGAGGTAAAGGAAGGCAAATACAAGGGCAGCTTCACCGAAGGGCCTGAATACGAAAATGTCTGGTCCTTTGGGGCCAACTGTGAAAATACGGATGTGGGCGCCATCATTCAGGCAGAATATCTATGTGATTATTACGGCCTGGACGGAATCAGTGCCGGCAACGTTATCGGGTTTTTGATGGAGTGTGTGGAAAAGGGTTTGTTGAAAGAGGCCGATATTGGATTCCCAATGAGCTTCGGCAATGATGAATCCATCATCAACGCGATTCACCTCATCGGCAAGGGTGAAGGACCCGGAAAACGATGGGGTCAGGGCGTAAAAAAATTGGCCCAACAAATCGAGGGAGTGCAGGAATTTGCTATGCATGTCAAAGGGCTTGAGCTACCCGCTTATGATCCGCGAGGATCGACGGGAATGGCTCTGGCGTATGCCACCAGTGACCGGGGGGGGTGTCATCTACGCTCCTGGCCTATCGGTGATGAACTCTTGGCCACCGAGGGTCGTATGGATCTGGTTTCCCTGGAATTTAAAGCCGAACTGGTCAAAACCCAGCAGGATCTGTTCGGCATGGTAAATTGCAGTGGTATGTGCCTGTTTGCAACCTTTGCGGTAAACTTAAAACAGATTACGCCCTTTCTGCATGCCGTCACCGGACTTGACGTCTATTCATCCTCAGATCAGGTCATGAAGGTCGGCGAAAGGGTTAACAATTTGGCCAGGCTGTTCAATATTCGTGAAGGCCTTACCAGGGATCTGGATACCTTGCCCGAACGCTTTTTCAGCGAGCCGCTTGAAGACGGACCCAACCGCGGCCGGGTGGTCAGGCTGGATCAATTGATGGAGGAATATTATATGGTCCGCGGCTGGGATGAAGATGGTGTGCCCGGCGAGGAAAAGCTAAAAGAGCTGGGCATCGATGCCAGCTGAAAATTCAGAACTACTGACGCGTCCTAAAATCTGATGCAACACCAATGTCTGTGGTTGCGCCAACCATATGAACATCCGGTAATTTGTTCTGAATTTTATTTCCAAATTTGCAGCAATGCTAATGTTATTATGGCGTTGATACAGTCAATAAATCTGAGGTAGTTTTCCCTAACTAAAAAAATGAATAACAACTAACGATTAACATATTGGGAAGGTAAATTATGTTCAAGCCCGAGGGCGTCTACGTAGCCATGCTGACACCATTTGACGAGGATGGTGCGATAAATGAAGGTGAACTACGACGAATCATTGATTTTCAGATCGAGGGAGGGGTTGACGGCCTGTTTCCCATAAGCTCGGTAGGAGAGTTCATCCACATGAGCCGTGAGGAAAAGGTGCGGATGATGGAAGTTATGGTCGATCAAAATAAAGGCCGCGTCAAGATTACACCGGGTGTTGGGAGCAGCCTTCCGGCCGAATCCATTTTCCTGGCTCAGAAAGCCAAAGAAATCGGCTGTGACGCGGTCGTTGTTGCGCCGCCCTATTATTATCATTTATCCCAGGAGAATATAGAAACCTATTTTGAGTCCATTGCCGATGCCGTTGATATTCCAAATATTCTCTATAATATTCCACTATTCACGCAGCCTATCTCTTATGATGTGGTCAAGCGTCTTGCCCGGCATGAGAACGTTGTCGGTATGAAAGACAGCAGTGGCAGCATGGTGGATTTTATCCATTTTATTGATAAAATCAAAATCGCCGGTGAAGATATCAATGTTCTGACCGGACGAGAAGAAACCCTCTTTCCCTGCCTGATGGTTGGTGGCAAAGGCTGTGTGACGGCGACTGCCGGAATCCTTCCGGAAATTATGGTGGACCTCTATAACGCTTGGAAAAATCAAAACTATACGGAAGCCAAACAACTACAGGAATCAATTCTGCTTATTTTGCGGACCATGTTTTCGCTGCCCTTTCCACTGGGGTTTAAATATGCCATGGAATTAAGAGGGTTTAATATGGGGCCGCCCAAGCAACCGTTATCGGATGCCGAACGGTTCAATTACCGTAATACGAAGGTTAGAATCGAAAAAATCATGACCCCGATATTGGAGAAGCTCCAAACAGATCAAAAGGCAAGTGCTTAATCAGCGACCACCAGCCGGTGGTATGAGGATGGCCCCTGAAAGGGGTACGGCCCATCTCTGCTGGTGGCCGCTGATTTATCTCAATTCATAAGCCGCCGGCATTGATCAGATTTGCACCCATGAAGGTTGCCCTTGCGGCACCGTTGGAACCTCTTAAATTATCACCTGTATAGCCAATGGCTTATGAATTGAGTTGGCTCCATATTTAGATTTGTGGTCTGACAGAAACCTCCTGAAAGGTAAACTCAGTGAACATAAAATTGAAAATATGGTTGATGTGTTTATTTTTTATCGTGGCGATCGGCCATTCAATTGTTCGGGCACAAACCTCTACGGACGGCCGCCTGTATATCCGGACCGCACCTGATGGGGCCAGAATTCGAATACTCAATATCAAACCTAAATTCATTCAAGGTATGTTGCTTACGCCTGGACCTTATCAAATCGAGGTCTCGGCCGAGGGCTATGAAACGAGAAGTATATGGATAACGCTGGAGCCGCGGGCGGAGGTCAATTTAGGCATTTCATTAAAAAAACGTTCAACACCCTCGCCAGGGAATCCTGACGAATTGGTGCGATTGGGTATCGACAATCAAAAAAGGAAGGAATACGAACAGGCTATTGAAGCCTACAAAGAAGTTATTCGGATGGATCCCGACTATGTGGCTGCCTATTATAGCCTGGGATATGCCTACAGTAAGCTCGGTCTTTACAAAGAAGCCATAGCGTCCTACCAGCAGTCCGTGCGGCTTGAGCCGGATAACGCGGATGCCCACTACAACCTGGGAATTAGCTTGAGCAAACTCGGGCTTCACAAGGAAGCCGTCGCGGCCTATAAACAGGTCATCCGGATTAAGCCTGACAACGGAAATGCCCATTACAATCTGGGTCTCAGCTACGGTCAGCTTGACCTCCAGCGAGACGCCATTGCGGCCTATAAAGAGGTCATTCGCCTTGACTCAGATGCTGTCGACGCCTACAATAACCTGGGCATCAGCTATAGTCAACTTGGACTTCAGCAAGATGCTGTAAAGGCCTATAAGCAAGCCATCCGAGTTAAGCCCGACGATGCAAACACTCACTTTAATCTCGGTCTCAGCTACGTTGAAATGGGACTTTACAAAGAGGCCCTGGCAGCCTACAGGCAAGCCCTCAGGGTCAAGCCCGAAGATGCAAACATCTACTACAATCTGGGCCTTAGTTACAGTAATCTGGGTCTTTATGGAGAAGCAGCAGAG
>JASFFJ010000803.1:0-3556 GCA_050124355.1 Desulfobacterales bacterium
AATGAGGACAAAGAAATTCACGTAAAAAAATGTGTCTTGCCATCAGATAAAATATATAATAATTTCAAGGTCTAAATGGATATCATTACCCCCCTTACGCAGAGTTTCCTTTAGAATCTCATTTTCAGGTATCTAACAGGCAGATGTGTTTGCGGGGGAGTAAAGAATTGAATTTCCGATCTTTCCTGTGACCTCAATGGCTCCCATTTTACGAAGGCAGTACGCCATCTTTTGGGCAAGCCAGCGTGGTTGGTTGATACATTCCGCCAGGTCATGTGTGGAAAAAGGATCGGCTAAATTCGTAGGGATGGGCGCCAAGAAATCAGCGGGCTTTTTGAAAATGTGACTGCTCACAACCATTAGAAAGCGGCGGTCGGAAATGCTCCAACCTTTGCGTCGCGAACTGCCGAGGCCATCTTCACAGCGAATTTCCTCTTCCCGGATAAGCAGAACTTCCAGGGAAAAATTCTGGTTTTTAATCAGCTCGGGGATGCTTACCAACTCGGTGAAAAGGTGAAAAAGATTCCCCTTCTTGGGAGATTTGCGTCTGCCAAGCTGCGTTATTCCATCGGCAGCAAGGCGTACAATCCACTTTTCATGCGCAATCGGAAATACCAGCCGGACACAGTGCTTTTTTGTTAATGTGGCCAGTTTGTTTTTTATGGAAGAAAAATTAGTGGTCTGTATTTCAATTAGAAGTTTGCCGCGAACGATATCAATGTGAAAACCGTCCACCATTTCTTCCAAGAAGTCCCCTGGCTGCTTGTACCAATAAAACGACATAAACAACGCCAACCCTTCATAACCTCGAAAAAACCTCAATTTCAACCCCAAAACGCCGTTTTCTCTCCCCTGATTTCCGTCATTTCTCGATTTTATTTCTAAAATTCATCATTTTAGGACCGACTCCATATATATAATTTAGGGTAGGCAGGATATTATCGCGTTTAAGACCAGAAACCCGAAAGGAAATACCATGATCACCATAATTTTTAAAACCGGGGATGCGATTTTTGAGTTTGACCGAAAAGCTGTGATGGAGTGTCTGGAACATCGGAAAACATTATACGAGATTAAGGAGCTCGACCAATTATTGGATGTCATATCAAGTCAGCCTGAGAAAGCCGTTTTATCCATTGAGGAGCATCAATATTTTGGATTTATCGCTCTTGAATTATTGAGTGTCGGTAAAGGATCTGTGTTCTGCGAAAACTGCGGCAAACGCTACAGTGCCCAAGAGCTTGAAGCTATTATCGCAGGACCGGACGACGCCTCAGTCAAAGCCGCCAAATCAAAGAATAGACGGTTCAAAAATCTGTTTCGTAAAAAATTGAAACTGCCTGGATTTTACGGGGGTATCGATATCTGGTCGAACGTGACGGTGATTCCCATTTTTTCTGCAATAGCTTCCATGTGGTCAACATATGGCGGGAATGGATCGTCCGGGCGGTCATATTCTTGAGGTTCCATTAAACTGATAACATGTCTGATTCCCGCTTGAATAAGTGCTTTAAGATTTCTTTCCTCCACAATTGGATCTTCTGATCCAGGATAACCACCGGCAAGAAGCTTTCCGGGAACAACCCAATATGACCGATTAAACGGGATCTTCAATATTCCGAATGCTAAATATACGAAAAATGAGTTCAAACCTTGGTAAAGGGCAGTTTCTTGTAGGCCACCGGGAAAAAGGAACCATGAAGAATTTAGATTAAACTAATTGACATGACACAATGTGATACTATTATGATTTGGTAATTACAACACCACTATCTGAAATCTAAAATTATCCCCTGGCTGGCACCCTCGGTGGATTGCGATACTAATTCGGTCCAACATCGCTGGCAATTCCTTCAATATAGATGAAGTCCACCATCTGCCGTGCTATGGGAATATGAGGGGGAGACATGGACATTTATCGATATTTTGATACCGGCAACGGCCAACATTCCGAGAGCAACGCCTATTTGCTGGCGCTACCGGCTTACTATATCTATGACAAAGCCGATAAGACCCGCAAAACCATACCGGGTCGAAGATCGTTTCATATTAAGGTCGAAAATCTGTTTCAATCACTTAGTTCTGGTGACAAGTTCACTTTCAAATTCATGCGGCAAGGTACAGCCGAAGCTGGCATTCTATACAATAGCAAACTGGTCATCGTTGTCTTTCGCGGCACTGATGACGATGCCAATAATTTTGAATACTGGAGTCCGAAAGTCGGGAACATGAACTACAAGATGATCCGGGTGCGACGCTTATGGGGAGTGGGACGCGTTCACGAGGGGTTCTATAAAGCCCTTTCTCCGCTTTACAACAGCGTCAGAAATGAAATTCACAATCGGCTCAAAAGTGGCAACAAAACTCTGTATTTTACCGGACACAGCCGTGGCGCAGCCCTTGCCACGTTGTGCGCGTATGGATACCGGGCTGAAAATGACAATGCTGAGGTTGGCGGCATCTACTTGTTCGGTTCGCCGCGAGTCGGTGACGCGGTCTTCAACAAGGAATACGACCGTCTCGGTCTGTCTCGCAAAACCTTTCGATGGGTCAAATATCGTGATTTTGCCAACCAGTTCCCGGATTACACGTCAAGCCTTCCTCGATATAGAAAAACCACAAACCGCTATTACCATGTGGGGAATCTCAACTACATAAATAGAAAAGGTCAGATAAGCATGATGCATAAAAATCCCGATTATGAACCGGGATATGGAAGCTCCAGTCTCAATGATCATCGTATGGACAAATACTGCATGGCTATGTTTAACCGGCTTAGCACCAAAAAACGAATCAATTCGACAAATCCGAACGAACTGACCAAGCATGATTTGAAATCTGCGCTCCCGGTTAATCCGGGATAGCGCTTATGATGGCTCGAAGGATGTCCCCCGGCAAATTCGATTCCCGGCAAAGATGCCTGCAAAATTATGGTATGATCCTGGAGGTGACTGACTATCAAGGAATACGCGTTTCGCTCCCATGGGGCCATCTCGCTGTCTTCAAATTCTGAAAGCCCGGGTAACTTCATATCCTTGAAAGCGCTTGGTGTCACCAACACAGCACCTGTATTCGGTGGCAGATCTAGTTTTTCCATAATATCAAGGTAAAACTCCCATTCATTATCGTCGCTGATTTGCAACGGCAGCAGCTGGTCCGGACTTTCAAGCAGCACGTCTTCCATCATTAAGAGCATCAATTCTAAAGTAGCTTGCCAGCCTGTTTCAAAATAATTCCCACCTGCTTTTTCCCGGTCTTCCGCTTTTTCGAATATGGCCTTTGCTTTTCTCTGAACTGATTTTCGACGTTGTTTATCCATCTCCCCACTCTCTGTTGAAGCTTTAGGACCTTTGTACCTGTCGTAGAACAGCAATGCCTTTTTAACTATTAAAACAATTTGGATGAAGAATGCAATCAATTATCAATGAAGTTTCCCGAGTGTGTGGAATATTTTAGAGATACGGGGATCCTGATTGTCCGGTTCGAATACCCAGTCAACTAAAGAATATTGAAATTTGTCCGAATTATTATATGGGGTTAGTGTTCAGACTGGGAA
>JASFFJ010000804.1:0-3549 GCA_050124355.1 Desulfobacterales bacterium
ATCCAGGTCGCGAACATTCCATCATCCATTTAGCACCCTCGATAAAAAAATATAAAAACGACAAATAGCTTAATCTGGGGTCTTTATGAAATAGATGCTAAATGAGGAGTTGTATAAGGTTTTAGAACTAACAATCCTATATGCGGGGTTATTTTCTTGATATGAAATCACGTGAAAGAGTTTTAACGGCCTTGAATCATGAGGAGCCGGATCGGGTGCCGGTGGATTGTGGTGGCAGGCAAACCACGTTTATGGTTGATTCGTATAAAAACGTTAAAACACATCTTGGATTGAAGGACTTGCCTACAAAAATGATGTCCCATAAGTGGCAGACGGTATATGTGGATGAGCAAATTCTCGAACGCTTTGGTATAGATTGTCGCCATGTGCGCCCGCCCATGATTGCTGAACCCGAACTGCTTGAGTCGGCAGCGGGTGAAATATTGTTCGTTGCGGATCTTGTTCAATTTGTCAGGGAGTTGACGCCTGCCAGAATCTATTTTCACAACTGCGGGGCCTTCGCCGCTCTGCTTGACGACTTAATCGACATCGGCGTTGAAATTTTGAATCCGGTCCAAGTTACTGCAACCGGTATGGAGACAGAAAAGCTGAAGAAAAGATATGGCAAGCAGCTGAGCTTCTGGGGGGCCATCGACACAACAGTAGTGCTGCCCAATGGAACCGCGGCGGATGTTAAAAAAGAAGTTGCCAAAAGAATTCGTGATTTAGGCCCGGGCGGTGGCTACGTTCTGGGATCGGTGCATAATATGCAAAACGATATTCCGCCGCAAAACATATTGGCGATGTTTGAAGCAGCCGCCCAGTTTGGGAAATACCCACTTAATGCCTATGTAAATGATTAAAAAAGACACTTAAGAAATCAGGAGAGTTGATCCATCAGATAAATAAGGATTCCAAATCCAATCCGAACTTTAGAAAAAACCGGCGCGTTTTTTGAAAAAAAACACCAGCCTTATCATTTCAAAGATTTTAAATTCCTGGATATATTTCAGGAAGTGCGTGAAATAATGTTAAATGAAATTAATTTGGTTACCGGTTTATAAGGCTTTATAGTATGGTTGCACCATCGGATTGTTCTTCTCCAATAACCCATTCCAACTCGATCTCAAATGATTTTTTCAGTCTCTTTCCCTGTTCTTCTTCAATTTTCAACTCTAAAACCATGTTTTTGGGAAAATCCAATCTAATTTCCTCGGAGCCCTGTTTAAGAATTATGGTTCCGTCATCAATCTTGTCAGCAATCTGACGCAGGGTGTTTGCAATATCGCTGGAACTTTTCTTTTCTTCACTTTTAAACAAGACAGTTTCTCTTCCCATGTTTGTCTCCTTTCATATTTTTGTTACTCGAAATTCTCAAAAATATATATACTATTTTCCGAGAAGTCAAAAAAGGTTGAGATATAGGCAATTAGTACAAACAAAATTGGCCCCATCCATCTTGTCCCGTCTTAGCTCGAAGAGCGGAGTCGGATAAATTCACTATTGAGGATATCCAGAAAATGGTGCTTTCGCTATGATATTGGTAACAATATAGAGCTATTAGCTATTTTTTGCCAAGTTGTTCATGCAACATTGGGGTTACTTTAGCTTTGTGCTAAGCAGCTCCTCGATGGCAATGCACGCATCTGTAACGCCGTCCTCAGCACGCACCTTTTGGCCGATCATTGCGGCACGTGCACTAAATGATTGGTTTTCCATCAAAACCTGAATTGCGCGGACCATGCCACGGACCGAGCAGCGTTTAAAGGGCAACGTTTGGGAGATGCCCAAGCGCTCTATCCGCCTGGCATTATCGGGCTGATCGTGGGCAAAGGGAACCACCAGGGTGGGTTTGCCGGCTTGCAAAGCCTGACCCGTCGTTCCAATGCCGCCTTGGTGGACGATTGCAGCGGCCTCGGGAAACAGTTTTGAATAGGGCGCGTAGTCGATTGAGACCACATCTTGCGGCAATCCGCTGCGGGGCAGATTGTCCGTATCTTGGCCTACCACCAGCACGGCCCGCTTTTTTAACTGGACCGCCGTCTCCACCGCCATGCGATAAAAATTGCCGGCTGTATGCACGGCTGCGCTACCCAGGGCAAAAACAATTGGAGGCGCTCCTGTATTTAGAAATCGTCTGAGTTGCGGCGGCAAATCACAATGACCGCCTGCTTCATCATAAAACCCATAGCCTGTAATGCGGCTTTGGGGAGGCCAATCGGGATGAGATCGGGCCAATACGTTTGAAAACATGGCCAATACCAGCTCCGGTGAATACTGCCCCTCAAACAGCGGATGCTTGCCAGAGGCAAGGTTCAATTCGGCCCTCAAGCGGTTCACCGGTAGGCACCATCTGCGCGTGCCGGTTTTGACTATCTTGATGAACAAGCGGTTGACGAATAGTCCGACCTTACCTGGCAAAGAGGGAACCACAACCCCCGGCAGTACCGGCATATCGTAAGCCGATAAAAAGGCGATGGGTGACAATACAAGCGATATCCAGGGTAAACCGTGCTTTTCAGCGGCGATATGGCCGGCGTAGCTCATGGAATGGGTAACCAGCGTGTCAGCATTCTGCAAAACGTTGTTTAAATCTGCGTAGGTTTCGCAAATGACAGGGAAAACAATTTTTCTAATGATTACCTCGGTGCCCCTACGCGGGTGCATGGCGCGGTGTAGCAGTGATTTATCTTGCGGGTCCAAATCCGGCTGAATAGCGTGAAAGGGTATCCCGGCAGCCTGGACGACATTGCGATAATAGGCGCTGGTGGCAATTATCGGTTGGTGGCCCCGCGCCTGAAGCCCACGCGCCAGGGCGATGAAGGGGTTGAGATCGCCAAGGGATCCAAACGTCGTCAAAGCAATTCGACGGGACCGCTTATGCAATAGGCTCATCTCTTACACCTAAATTCAGAACTACTTATGTCTCGTAAATTTACGCGAATTTCACTACAAATTTTGTAGGATCTTTAGATATCAGGGCTACCCGAGAAGTTTTTCCAATTGGGGTCAGGAGCCCTGAAATTGATGGTGCGCTAGTTTATATAGTCAGGCGGAAATAGCAATCAACGTTTACCCTAACGTTGCAAAAGCCGGAGGGCTTCAGAGGCAAGGCGTAAAGGGTGAAGTTGTAGTCGCTTTACCTCGATCCCTTTACAACGCAGGATCTGAAGTCCTCCGGCTTTCCCGAAGGGTAAACAATATGCCAAAATCAGCCCATCTGTCGACTTCACTTTTTAGATTATCTAGAAAATGGGGTATGAATAATGGTTTGTTTATCACAACAAGCCATTAACTTATTACGCTATATTGTTTATGCGACATTAGGGTTAATGGCCAGACCACCCTGCCCCCTTATTCTTTATTTGCTGACGACATGAGGATTGTTGGCTGCTTGTGGTGCCTTGTAAACCGCTGTATAGTTATCGTCAGGCTTTACAAATTCGTAGCTGAATTTGGATGAGGGCAACTTTGGAAGACGACTCTCAATTTCAGACCGCATGGATTCATGTTGATCCGGTAGTTTCAAATCACAACCCAAACTCTCAT
>JASFFJ010000805.1:0-3540 GCA_050124355.1 Desulfobacterales bacterium
TTCAAAGACCGCTAAATCAAATCGGGTATGCCTTGAGTTGGGTCGATATTTCTCCTGCGCTTCTGTATAATCAGCGTGTTTGCTGTATGTCCTGGTTCCCTCATTGCGATATCTGTCGGCATATATAAGTGAAGGCATCATATCTCATCTGAAATAAAATTAATTTAACCAGGATTTACTGGCTCTGGAGGCGTTTCAAGTAAAAGGTGCAGATACAAAAGCGCACGGTTTTTGTGATAGCATGTCCGGCAGCGGTTGTCAAAGCTGAGGAATTCTTTACATTTAATGTGATCTTATCTATAATGCCCGACATTGAACCTGAAATATCGACCTTATAAAACGTCGTCATCCAGCTTGGCAAAATGGCTGTGTCACCCTAACTGCCGTGAGGTTGTTTAAAATTGGACCTGGGTCTACTTCAGGGATTGAGGAATTTAGGAATTGAAAACATCCTATCTGTCTTAATTTATTGATTTTATCATTTAATTCTTCAATGCCTCATTCCCTCAATTGGGTACTTACATCCAAAAATCATGCCCCAAAAGAGCTATTTTTATATTAAACCAAAACGTTTGTGGTTTTTGATTGGAGATTATCAGCAATGAGCAAATTTGAAAAAAGACTGTGTATCGTCGCTCTGGTATTTGTCGCCATTTACCTGGGAGCTGCCATCACTACCATTAAATATCGAATCAGTGAGCCGGACAGAATCGAACGGCTGGAATCCCGGGAGCTTTCCGCCGCCGAAGGACAATTGTTGATAGCAGAACTTTTTTTACCGGCGATGATACTGTTAACCTTGACCGTTAGCTATATTGTCGTTAGAAAGACCCGTGCAAAAAAAAGACTTCTGTTAGACGAACCGGATGAAGAGGCGCCGGATTAATTTCAGGAGTTCAAAGCAGGGTCCGATCAAACTGTTCCAGATACTGCTCCCATTCCATGGGGAGCAGTTGCTTTTTGGCGGTGTTGCATTCCTTGCAGCAGGGGACCACATTGCCCCTCGTGCTTTTGCCGCCCCGGGATACCGGCACAATGTGATCCATGGTCAGCTTTTTGGGGGAAGTTGACCGGCCGCAGTAGTGGCACACACCTTTGGCCAGGCGGCGTTTCCACCACTGGGATTCTCGGAGTTCCCTGGCCTTGTGGCGTGCCCGTTTCAGATCGTCTTCGTCCAGCTCATGGGCGAATGGCTGGATGGTTTTTTTCCGTTTCATTTTGAAAAATTAAAACTATCTATTCGACGAGATTCCGTCTGGCCAGCCAGTTCCGGATTTCCGCCATCAATGTCCGATAGTAATTCTCCGATCCGCCGAGTCCTTTTCTGCCAAAAAAGTAGTTGATTTCCAACAGCAGGGGATCGGGATCGCCACGCGCCGAGGAAAATATGACATCGAAGCCGGCCAGATTTATTCCTGTTTTTTGACATAAATACTTTACGAGGGCAACTGCTTTGTGCTGTAGCTCGGGTTGGGCTTCTGAATCAAGGACCGCTCCTTTACTGAGGTTTGCGTAAAAAACATCGTTGTTTTCCTGGATGCGCCAGTATGATATCACCTGTCGCCCGAGGACCACAACGCGAAGGGTTCTGCGATTGGATGGAATATAATCCTGCAGGATAAAACCGGCCTGACCTGAGGTTTCATATTCGGTTATTTTTTGAAGGATTTCCCGTAGTTCCCCGGCCGATTTGACGAGATAAACCGTCTCCCCCTCACCTCCCCAGTCCAATTTTAAAACTACCGGAAAATCAACAGACAGTGTTGCCGGCGTTTCGCCATGCTGTTGTTGAAACGAAACCACGTCAGAGAAAATTTCAGAGGCCGGATGAGAAATCTTAAATTTTCGAAACAATCTGATCTGATTGATTTTGCCCGGATACTTAAATCTGGCATCATAATTGGGAAATATATGCGGACAGTTGTCTCGCGCCATTTCATACAGTGCCCGGTAACACCCCTGGGAGAGAATAACGGCATCCGCCGCACGAATTGCGCAGAGATCCTCTTCATTTGGTTGCCGCCCGGCGCAGATGATGTTCTTATCGGCTTCAAATAGCGGGTGAAAGGAGACGATCATTTGATTTTTTTCCGCAACATATTAGACGCAAAGGCATTAAACCATAAAAGTAACCATACATTTACATGAAGATGCCGCGTATTGCCAGTCTAAAAGGCTTAAACATGTCTTGCTTTGGTCCGAGCCGCTAGAGGTTGATACATCAGCAGATCTTGACGGGTCCAATGGATATAGTTGTCATGATGTGTAGACACACGCACAATGCCATTATAGGGGCAATAACATGATACGAACCTAAATCCTGGATCAAAAAAGTCTTTGGATAAGATAAGCATTGCACTTTTTAGCGCATCAATAACATCATTTCCTGCTTCTCGATCTCGACTTGAAAAAATGCTTCCTTTCGATCTGAGTCACACGATTATCTACGGTTACGAGCATCTTGGAGAAGAAATTGCCGACAAAGAGGCCAAGCGGTTTGTGAAATTGCTCTCCGATCAACTGCGGAAATTGATTGAAAGTCCGATGGAAGAAGACAGCCCGGTGTTTACATACCTGCCGGGTATGGTGGCGCCGCAGTGGACGGATCCTAAGGAACTGATTGCCGAGTTACGAAAAAAACTGGCCGATCAGCATCGACTTTGGGAGCCACCAAGACAAGCCGGTTAAATCCATTGAGGTCAACTGCAAGGTAGAATTTACCTAATTGCTGCTGCGCGTTGCACGCGCTCAGGTTCTCTTCGTCAAGGCATGCAACCGCACATCTATAGTTTCCATTACGGATCAAATTCTTTCAAATACTATAACCCTATCACACGAATCAGTATTGACAACGAGTTCCGCTTTGGTTAGGTGGATAATTATCGGTTTGACATAATTGTCATCTAGTTATATTGCTCGATGTCTGTTTTCGGACTCCTGTTTCTGAAATCTATTTTGAGGGGAGAAAATAAAGTGATGGTGCGAAAATCGCGGAGTTGTATGTTAATGGTTTGTTTTCTGACATTTTTCGGGTGTACCCTGAAAACGTTAGATACAATTGAAACCGGAGATAGAACGGCCTTAAAAAGCAAGGTGTTGATTGCCTCCCAACATAGCCAGTTTAAAGGTGAAGTCCTCTCTGAAATCAAAAAGGCTTTGGGTGAAGATGTATCTTACATCAAGGTGGTAGACGTAAAAAGGCTCCTCAATGAGTCTGTCGATCAATACAGCGCCCTTGTCATTTTGAATAGCTGCATGGCCGGCCGACCGGACCCAAGGGTGGAAAGTTTTATTGATGAGATGCCGGATAAAGAAAAGCTGGTGGTGTTGACAACCGGTCGGCTCGATTCCTGGAAACCGGATTCACCCGAGGTGGATGCCATCACATCAGCGTCTACTATGTCCGAGACCGACGCAGTGGCACGCACCATCGCCAATAAAGTCAGGGACATTATTAATTCACATAAAAATATTTAGAAAAATTTAATTACATCAAAAAATAGAACAGATTTTCACGCTTCCCAAGCATTTGCAGGAGGT
>JASFFJ010000806.1:0-3534 GCA_050124355.1 Desulfobacterales bacterium
CCGGGTTGGGTGGCAGCAGCGATGGGGAAAATCAACCCTGTGATGAAAAAAAATATATTGATTTTCATTCCAATTTTATGGGTGCCGGTTGTTATCCTGTTCATTTTCGACACCCGGCTCTGGCTCACAGCACGCGATATCGTACCGTCTGACTATTATTTTATCGCCAAATTGATCACAAATTGGGGTCTGTATTTATTTTATGCGATATTTACGGCCTTATTTTTGTATTCGTTTATCGAGAAAAATCGCAAACTGACCGGACAGTGTCTGGCCTACCTCAAAGCTCAGCTCTTTGTTTCGTTTGCAATGGTTCGGATTTTAAAGATTCTTTTGGGTCGGGCCCGGCCCGGTCATGGTACTGATTTTACTTTTTTCTCTTTGAATTCCGACTACAACGCATTTCCCTCCGGGCACTCGGCGGATGCCTTTGTATCCGGTGTATTTCTTTACCATTTGTTAAAACAATCAAAATATGCCAATTGGCGCGTTCTGCCGCTGATCTATGCTTTCTCTATTGCCGTATCCCGCGTATTGGTCAGCGCTCATTACCCCTCGGATGTTGCCGGCGGCATGGCCATCGGCATCATGGGTGCCTGGTTTTTTATTTCACGATTGAAGGAACCGGTTAGTTCTCATACCTACCTTTGAATCCAAAGTACTTGTACACCGCTAAATCGTGTGACAGCTGACCATCGCGAAATATTCGAATTTTTAGAGGCTCCTGGTCCATTTTTTCGAACAGGGGCCGATACCTTAAGGCACGTTTACGATGGCGCTTTTGATCGACAACAAAAAGGGCGTCCCAGCCGACGTGTTCTTCAGCAGAAAACCAGAGCCGATACTGGCTATACCTGTGGTAGAGGGTTGTAGCAATGGTGGTGGGTTTCAGATAAACGGCAAGCTGACTGGCTGAATGGAAACGATGACCAAAAACAAAGGTGGTTGCCGGATTGGCCATTTGCGCCCGAATGGTTTCTACCTGGTGGGCGATGTCCTGCCAGCCGAAAAGCTCATTGCTGATGTCAAAGTCTGTTTCATAGGGTTTGAGGGGTTTTATGGCTGGAAATTGCCGATTCAGGCTCAGAGAAACATCTCGTGTCCAGTTGTAGACCGGGCCGACAACAGATAGAAAAAGCACCATATAAAGCAAAGCGGACATCGCCAATCCAGTCAGTAGGGCTGCTGCAGACCAGTGGCGCCAGCGTTTCGCTGGTGGGTTTTGACGAGATATCTTGCGTAAAACCACCACCGCGACCGCAATGGAACCTGTCCACCAGCCCACGGATGTCCAGTGCGGTAGAATCTTGCTTGTTAAACCGGCCAGGCAGAAAAAAAGAAAAATCGGAATGCTGGTCCAGACAATAAAGCGATCCGCATCGCTGATCTTTTTTTGACGCAACAGAACAAAAATCGCTGCAATCAGCAGGCCGAAAATCAGCGGAGACCAGACACCGAACTGGCCTCCGATTGCCAGTAGAAATTTGGCCGGGTTAACGCCCTCGCCACTGCCCTGGCCGAGTTGGTACGAGTAGGAAATCCAATCGTGGCTGGAATTCCAGAGGATATTCGGCATAAAAACGGCAAGTCCGATCAGGACCGCCAGATAAGGTTGAGTTTTGCCTAGCCAGAAACGATGGTTGCCGGCGGTAATGAAATAGCCCAACAGACATCCAGCCAGCAAAACACCGTGATATTTGCTGAGCAGGGTACCGCCAAACAAAAGGCCGCTTAAGATCCACATCGGCCATTTTCCAGTATTTATGGCCTTCCACACTGCAAGCAGGGTGCCGCACCAGAAAAGATTCAAGGTTGCATCCGGCAGCAACGCCACCATCAACAAGTGCTGATAGGGCATCATCTGCAGCAAAACCGCTGAGCCGAAGGCCAGGCGTTCATCTTGATAAAGCGTCAGCGCCAGGTATCGCAGAAGAATCAGACTGGCGGTCGAGCATAGAATCGGTCCCAGACGGACCCAAAAAATGCCATCACCAAACAGGGTCGTCAAGGCGGCCAGAAAGGCCACCATGGGCGGATGATCGAAGTAGCCCCAGGCCAGGTGGCGGGAGTAAAGTAAATAGTGAGATTCATCGACACCCAGTCCGAATTTGTCGGCTAAAAGCAGGCGAAAGATGGTTGCAGCGGTTATAAGCAGCCAGAATAGTGTGCGGTAGGTTTGCTGGGATGTTTTTTGTGGGGCGACTTGCATGTTAATAGGCCGATTTTGGCATTATTCTGACAACTTGTTGTCAGAAATAACACGATAATGGACAAAATTCGAATGAACCGGAAATAACAAATTACAAGAACCAAATCTCAAATAAGATCAGACGTCGATTTTTTGGGATTTTGAATTTAGGTCATTGTGATTTGTTTGGTATTTGCGATTTGTCATTTGCTCGTATGAAACTATGTATAATTCCTCTCGCGCAAAGCCGCAAAGCTCGCAAAGGGAATGATTTAAAACATTAATTAACTTGGCGCCTTAGCGTCTTTGCGCGATAATGAACAGTTTCTTTGCCGATCAGGCCGGCCGTTTTTTGGCCAAGGCCGCGCTCTTATGAAACTTCATTTTAAAAGTTGGGGTATTTCCATTTTAGGGCACTTTACATTTCGTAGGTTGGGTTGAGCCTACGCCAAGCTTTGTTGGGTTTCGTTGCACTCTACCCAACCTACATTTTGTCGGTGTTATAGCGAAATGCGAAACCCAACAACGGCCGATTTCCAAAATTCGTCCCTCGTCGTTCGTCATTCGATATTCGATTATTCATAGTTTCTTTCTCGATTTGAACGGTCGTTTTTCAGGCCAGAGGCAACGCTGAACCTTGAACCTCTGAACCCAGAACCTTGAACCTCTGAACCCTTTAACCCTGAACCTCTGATCCCTAAACCTCTGATCCTTCCAAAATCTCCAGCGCTTTCGTCAGCACGTCATCCGGCCGTATTGCTTTCAAACATAAATTGTTTCCATCACAGGGAGATTTACGGTGGTTGTATGCGGTTACGCATGGCGAGCATGAGAAATCAAGGTGATAATTAACGGCGTTTTCGCTCATGGTACCGTATAGGGTCGGTGTTTCCGGGCCATAAAAAATAATTGAGGGAATGGGGGTCATGGCGGCGAAGTGGCCGGGTCCGCCGTCGTTGGTGATAAGAAGGGACGAAAAATGAAATATCGTCATCAGCTCCCGGATGGTTTTGGTGTAACCGGTTAAATCCACGCAGTTTGGGTTCCGGTTTTGGGATAAAATGGTATTGGCCACATTTTTATCGTCGGCCAGGCCGATGATGCAGACGGCATATCCCAGGTAAAGCAATTCTGCCGTCAACCGGCAATAATAATCCAGCGGCCAGGCCCGGATGGGCAACAAACCACCGCCAGGGTAAATGAGCACGATTTTTTTGCCCACGATTCCCCGCGCGTTATCGTATAATCGTTTTTTAGCTTTTTCGATTTCTTTTTGCCCGACGTCTATTTTCGGGATCGTCAGCGTTTCATTGTTGATACGACCTTTGGCCTTGGGCTGGGTGTTG
>JASFFJ010000807.1:0-3527 GCA_050124355.1 Desulfobacterales bacterium
AGGTTGGGTTGAGCCTAATCCAGGCTTTGTTGGATTTCGTTGCACTCAATCCAACCTACATGTTACCGGTATTATTGCCAAATGCGAAACCCAACAGCAACCGATTTCAGAACCGAACCACGAAGTTTCTTTATTGATCAAACTCGCCGTCTTATTGGCCAGCGGCAGCGCTGAACCCTTTAAACCCCAATTACATTGCACACCACCGTGATGATACCGGTGGCGACGATGATCGCCACAATCGAAGTGACCACCGCCGAGGTGGTGGCATCCCCCACGGCCGAAGCACTTCGACCGCACTGCATCCCCCTGAGGCACCCGGCCAGGGCCACCAGCACACCGAAAACTGTGGCATGAATAAGCCCGATAATAAAGTAGCTCAACTTCAATGCACCCGTTGTCTGACGGATATACTGCAGCAACCCGATATCGAGTGCACTGACACCGACGATCAAGCCACCAAGCACACCCATCAAGTCTGCATAGATGCACAGCAACGGCATCATCAATACCAGTGCCAGCATCCGCGGCAGTACCAGAAATTCCATGGGGGACACACCCATGGTTTTTAAAGCATCGATCTCCTCGTTCCCCTGCATGGTTCCCAACTGGGCGGCAAAGGCCGCTCCAGTGCGCCCCGCCATGACAATGCCGACCATGACGGCTCCCATAACGCGCACCATGGAAATACCCACCAAATCGGCTATGTAGACCTGGGCGCCGAACATCATCAGCTGAACGGCGCCGATAAAGGCCAGGATCAATCCGACCAACACACTGATCAGGGTAACAATGGGCAGGGCATCGGCGCCGCATTGCTGGATGAACAGAATAAGATCGCTGCGGCGAAAACTTGCTTTTCCTACCAGCAACTTAAAAAATGCGAGAGTCGCTTCTCCGATAAACGCCAATAACTCATGGGTGGACTGCCACAAAACCATGGATGCGGATCCGACACGAGAAAAAAAGGGCTCATGGACCGCTTCCTTGCGAGCCCCTTTTCTTTCCGGAACGGCCGTGGCCAGGGCAATCAGTCTCCTGACTCCCTCCGGCAAACCATCCTTGTCGAAAACAATATTATTCTGTGAACAATAATCGCTTATTTTTAATAAAAACGTCAACAGGCCACTGTCCCAACCGGTCAATTTCTCTGTATCGAACCTGATCTGACGGATACCGCCGGACGACGCTATTTGCTTCTGAACGTCCTTGGCCGATGGGAAGGGTGCCCCGATTTTCCAATTACCCTTAAGCCGCAGACGCAGCGTGTTCTTGGCCTGGCGATCGGAGCTGATCTCACCGGTTTGGGTAATATCTTCTGTCGCTGAATTTGTAATTTTATCCTCCGGCATCGGTTGTGCGACTCACTTATTTTAGCGTACCTTCTTTTGCATTAAATCCAAATATTCGTCCAGCTCCTGGAGGTTGGCGAACACCTTTAAGGTCGGAATAGCCTGGAGAATATCAAATACTTTTTGAATTTGAGGCTGGAGATTCGTAAATACCATCCTGCCATTGGTTGCTTTCATGGCCTTTTTAGTTTTCAAGAGCACCCGGATACCAGTACTGTTGATGTATTCGGTAAACTCCATATCGAAAATAATGACATCCGGTCGGCTGCTTAGAATATTATCGACCTTTTCTTCCAGAATGCTATAAGTGGCAGTATTAATGCCGCCGATGGGGGATATAACGACGACCCCCGGCCGTTTTATAGTTGATTTGACTTTTAGCTTCATGTGGCCTCCTCGGAAGCAGATTATTTAAGCATGCAATATGGAGTTACAGAAATCAGCATTTTAAAATCTTTGAACCCAGAGCCTAGAACCTGGAACCAATCACTTTGGGTTGGATCTGCCATTGGCTAACTTGTTCCAAACCATTTTCTGAAAAGCCCGCGAAGTGAAATATGCCCTTCGATCTCCTCTTTCTCAGGTGTTTGTGTTTCTCTGCCTTCCGGCCACCATTCCACAGGGTCAAACTTGCAGGGAAGAAGTTTTTCAATTGCCGGAATCAGTTGCCCTTCAATTAAAACCTTCTCCCGACCCTCAATAGTTTGGAAATAAACATTAATTTCCTCTATATACCATACTTTGCTGCTTTCCAGCGAATCCAGGTTAACTTTGACCAACCTTTCAAATCCCTTTTCCAGCAGCGGTCTGAGGGTATCTTCTCTAAGGTCGGCGCACAACCGTTGATACCTGTCTATGAGGGCTTCGTCCTGTCCTTTATCCACAATAAAGGTCAAAGTCAAGTAACCGCCGCCATAGGCACGGTGAAACGAAGATATTTTAACAACCCCATTTTTGGTTTTACCATCTTCGTCGAGAGGAATGACAAAGCCGACAAAAGCGATCATTTTTTCACCGGCTTTGACGGCAAGATAGCTTTTGTGGGCATCAAATTCCTGGGTCATGGTAATATCCCTTCAGATGGTTTAGTTTATTAGGTTGATTGAGTTGAGTAAGATGATTGTGTTGAAAAAATTGACGGTTTTGATGGCTATATTCCTTCGAACTCAATCAACTAGTCAACCACTCAACCTAATCAACTATTGCCTATGCGCGATGTCCTTTTTGACCGCAACCCGAAACCCGTATCCCGCAACTCGTAACCCGTACCCCGAATCACCAGTCCGGCCGGTGAAGAACTTTTTTGACTTCCTGTGACGGCGGATATTCTGTTTTTTTTGGAGACAGCAAGTTGCCCCAGTTGGTGCGTTGCTCCATTTCTTTTTTATGGTCCGCGGACACAAAATCTTTGCCTTCACGGATCCCCCAGCCGCCGCCCAGTGCCCGGTAGATGTCCACCAGACTTTGACCCACCGATCCGGCCGTAAATACCAGATTGTCCTCTTGGGTGGTTAAATCACGTTGGGTGTCCAATACACGCTGATAGTCGACAAGTCCCTCGCGATATTGAATTAGGGAAAGGTCGACGGATCGCTTGGATGATTTGACGGCATCGGCCAGAAAAAAAACTGCATTCTGCGATTGCAGAAAAGAAACCATTGCATCTTCCACATCCTGGGCGGCCCGGATGACGGTATCTTCGTAGTTGACCGCCAGTTCCTGGAACCGGGCGTCTTCCACACGCACCTGATTGGTAATCCGTCCATAATTGAAGATATCCCAGTTAAAGCCGGCACCGGTGGTATAGGTAAAGCTACTTTTTTTGAACATATCGCCGAGGTCCGAATTGTTCGACTGGGGGAAACCAGTCTTGCCGCTGGTTTGAAAGCCCAGGGTGCCGAACAAAGAAAAATGAGGAAAAAGATCCGCTTTGGCAAACCCGATCTGGGCACTCTGGGCCGCCAGTTGACGCTCGGCCAACCGAATGTCCGGTCGTCTGCGCAGCAACTCCGCCGGAATGCCCACCGCCACTTCGGCCGGTACTTTCGGTATCAGTCCGGAACTACCCAGCATGGCATCGATTTCACCGGGAAGTTTGCCCAGCAAAATGGCCAGGGCGTTTTTGGCCTGACGAATATCGCTTACCAACCCGGGGATTGTCGATTCGGTGGTCCG
>JASFFJ010000808.1:0-3514 GCA_050124355.1 Desulfobacterales bacterium
CGCGCCGCGGATACCAAAGCCCCGCTCAGTAAAATTGAGTCCATTTCGAACTGATTGTCCCAACCCGTCATAGGGAACCCATTTAATCAAACTACTGTCGACGCCACCTTGCAGAATCAAGTCCTCTACCAACCTTCCGACACCGTTATCGGCCAAAGCGGTGACCACAGCTGTACGCAGACCGAAACAGCGGCGCAAGCCTCGGGTAACGTTATACTCCCCGCCGCCTTCCCAAGCGCGAAACGTTCGAGTTGTGTGAACCCGGCAATCTCCTGGGTCCAGGCGTAACATAACTTCGCCCAATGAGAGGGCGTCAAATTGACATTCTTCCTGGGATTTAATCTGCAATTCCATTGGGGTATCTCCTTATTTAAGTGGCATTTACTCCTAAAGGTTTTTTACAATTTCCACCGCTTCCCGGGTCAATTGGGTGATCTTATCGAATTCGCCTCCGGCAATGGCATCGGATTTAACGATCCAGCTGCCGCCCACCGCCGCCACTTTGGGAAATTTAAGATAATCCACGACATTTTGGGCATTGAGCCCGCCGGTGGGGATGAATTTGACCGCTTGGTAAGGGGCACTCATGGCCTTGAGGGTTTTGAGCCCACCAAAGGCTTCGGCCGGGAAGAATTTCAGAATTTCCAATCCTAAACTCATGGCGGTTTCAATGTCGGTCGGGGTGGCCACCCCCGGTGTAACTGGTATGTTGTTATCCAGGCAAAAGCGAACCACTTTGGGATTCAGGCCCGGGGCCACGACGAATCCGGCACCGGCACCAATCGCCGTTTGGGCCTGCTCCACGGTGAGCACGGTCCCGGCCCCAACGGTGATATCTCCCCGCCGGGCCATGGCTTTGATAGCCGCTTCGGCGGCTTCGGTGCGAAAGGTGATTTCGGCACTCGGAAGCCCTCCGGCAATTAAAGCATCCGCCAGCGGATCCGCATCTTTGGCATTGTGTATCGCTACCACAGGAATAATTCGTTGAGCTAAAACTCGATTAAATTGTTCGTTCATCTTGTCTTCCTCCTTTTATGAACATTTGACCAATCTTTTCATTGATATAATCGTCGTATTGAAATAAAAGAATTTCTTACAGTGTCTTTAAAAGATTAAATTTACCACGAAGCCCCAAAAGATTTCTTTAAATTAATATTTTTGTGTTCTTCGTGGTTCGTGGTTCAGCCAACAACTTATTTGGTTGCGGCTCGTCCAGGTTAGATTAACGACATCTAATCGCACTTAGGCACCAGTCTATAACAGAAGGAAGTTAAAAATGGAATATTGCTTTTTAGGAAATACCGGTATCCAGGTATCCAAGTTGTGCCTGGGGACCATGACCTTTGGCCGTGAGGCTGATGAGGCCGTGGCCAAGGAAATTTTTAATTGCTGCCGTGATGCTGGCGTCAACTTTTTTGACTGTGCCAATGTCTACAGCCAGGGCCGTGCTGAAACCATTTTGGGTGGTTTAATTGCCGATTGCCGGAACGAGCTTGTCATTACGACCAAATTCGGTTCACCGATGGGGACCGGTTTAAACGACAGCGGTGGATCCCGGCGCCACTTGACGGCGTCACTGGAGGCGAGTCTAAAACGTCTCAACACCGATCATGTGGATATTTATTTCCTGCATCGATTTGACCAGCATACCCCGCTTGAGGAAACCCTGCGAGCGCTGGATGATGTGGTGGCCCAGGGCAAAGTTCGTTACACCGGCGTCAGCAATTTTGCCGCTTGGCAGATCGCCAAAGCGCTGGGTGTGTCGGCGCTAAATGGTTGGACATCGTTTCAGTGTATTCAGCCGATGTACAATCTGGTTAAACGTCAGGCGGAAGTTGAAATTCTACCCCTGGCTCAATCTGAAAATCTCGGCGTGATCAGCTATAATCCTCTGGGAGGGGGAATTCTCAGCGGAAAGTATGGTAACGACCGCCGGGCCGAACAAGGGCGGCTAACCGAAGATGATATGTACCAAAAACGTTACGCTGACCAATGGATGTACGATGCCGCGATCAAGTTTACCCAACTGGCCGCAGATAGTGGTCACCATCCGGTTTCTTTGGCGGTGGCGTGGGTAACCCATCACCCGGCGGTCACCGCACCGATTATAGGCGCCCGCAATGCCAGTCAGGTAAGGGACTCGCTTGGAAGCGCCGACATAAAATTGAGTTCCGAATTATACGACACGATCTGCGGGCTGACACCGACCCCGCCGCTCGCAACGGATCGATCAGAGTCTCAATTTAGACAGGATAATGCTTGAATTTTAAAATCGTCCGAGAGATAGCCGACATTACTGCATTGAGATAGCCGAAGCGGTAAAATAGAAATATAATTTCAGAACGATTCGCCCGAAATCAGGCATTGTTGATGCGACCGTAGACATTGGTGTTGCATCAGAATTTACGACACGTCAGTAGTTCTGAAATTATCGCATGAATAGCCCGCCATTGATATCGATGGTCTCACCGGTGATAAAATCGTTTGTAATGAGAAACTTTACCGCGGTGGCAATGTGCATGGCGTGGCCATGTCTTTTCAAAGGCGTATTTTCCTGCCACAAATCCAGCTGCTCGGCTGTGGTGACTTTTTCATGAAAAGGTGTCAGGATGACACCCGGTGCCACCGCATTGACCCGGATTTTTGGCGCCAGCTCTTTGGCGGCACCCATGGTAAATACACTAACTGCTCCTTTGGCAGCGCCGTAAATGGTGGCTGTCGGCGCGCCATGCCGGGCAGCCAGGGAGGCGTTATTGATGATGCAAGGATCTTCCCCTTTTTCCAGCAGCGGGATGCACAACGATGTCATCATCATGGTGGAGAACGTATTTAGGGCGAAAACTTCCTGCATCAGGGACCAATCACACCCACCGGCTTTGGTTCTGCGGATAAGACCGCCGGCATTGTTGAACAAGACATCCAACCGGTCGGTTATTTCAGATACGGATTGAACCAGACCCCGGCAACCGTCCTCACTCGTCAAATCGGCCTGAATCAGGTGTGCTTTGCCTTCTGCCTTGGCAACCTCTTCCGCGACGTTGCGGGCCGCTTCTTCAGAGGCATTGTAATGAAGGAAAATTTTGTTTCCCGGTGCCAGAAGACGGGCGGTTTCGGCGCCCAGCCCGGTACTGGCGCCGGTTATTAGAATCACTTTCGACATGGTCAAGCTCCTCCATTGATCGTTTGGTTGGTTCATACATTCTATGACAGTTGATATTTTTAGTTAGCCACAGACATACACAAACAGACACAGACAATTTTTTAGAGTCTAATTCCCGTTATCTTGTTGTAGCCAAGCGGAAAAACCGCCTTACGGAGGCTGCAGAATATATTAGACAGTATTCCTATCGCCCGGCACCCCGTCAGCCAGGTTGCGGGGGCTTCATGGTCATTAATTAGTTTCCATCCACAAATGGTCTTTTTGCCCAATCTCAGCGTCAATCTGCGCGTTTGCTTGTGCGGCGTAGTAAACTACGCCTCCGCACAAGCGCTTGATTTCCTTGACCTTGGACAA
>JASFFJ010000809.1:0-3505 GCA_050124355.1 Desulfobacterales bacterium
CTGGTTGACCTTGTTCGGCGTCTTGATTTGCGGCAATCTGACGGCTCCGGAAGATCCGCTCAAGGGATGGATCTCCGGATTTCTGGGACTCTTTCTGGCGATGATCGGCATGGAGGCCATCCAAGCTTATCCTCGCTTTGCATACGGTCAGGTTGATTTGTATGGTGGAATTTCGATGATCCCGGCACTGGTCGGCGTATACGGCATGACCGAGGTTATTCAGACCACGGTCGAGGCCCAGCGTCGTGCGACTATTTTGCAGGTTCGTCGTGTGCTACCCCGCATCCGGGATTTACTCAATAACTGGAAAAATATTATTCGCTCCGGACTCATCGGTGTATTCGTGGGCACGGTACCGGGCGTTGGTGAAAACATCGCCTCCTTTGTGGCCTACGATTTTGCCCGTCGCGGCAGCAAGACGCCAGAGAAATTCGGCAAAGGCTCCGTCGAGGGACTGGCGGCGGCCGAGACCGGCGACAATGCCTGCGTTGGAGGCGCCATCATTCCGGTACTTGTACTGGCGGTTCCCGGCAGCCCCCCAGCCGCGGTGTTACTGGCTGCCATGTGGCTTCATGGCATGCGGCCAGGTCCCTTACTGGTGATTGAAGCACCCAATTACATCTATGAAGTGTCGGCCATGTTCCTATTGGCCAGTGTTGCGATGCTGATACTCGGACTATCGATGGTCAGAGTCGTGGTGAAGGTTCTGCACGTTCCAACAACCATCCTGATGCCGATCATTCTGGTTCTGTGCGCAGTCGGCTCCTTTGCCATCAACGGCCGGGTTTTCGACATCCTGATTATGTTATTGTTCGGCCTCATCGGATATCCGCTCCGCAAAATGAAATATCCGGACGCTCCCTTAATCCTGGGCCTCATTTTAGGGCCCATGCTGGATGAAAATTTGCGGCGCGGCTTGATCCTGAACGAGGGATCCCTGGTACCCTTTTTCAGCCGTCCGATTTCAATCATCCTGATTGTCTTCATTTTAATGACCCTGTTTAGCAGAAATCATTTTTTAAAGCAGACCTTGGGGCGCGTGAAGAATATTATATTTAGTGGGTTTCGCAAGCCGAAGTAATTGAAGTGGGAATTTGGAATGCTGAAATTGAAATGCCTGGAAGGTATGAGGCTGGGAGGCTGGGAAGCTATTTCTAAATGGGACACGGATAAACACGGATTGTAGGGATTTATTTTTTGCTGAGATAGTAGGTCCTTCGATTGGGGAGTCCTGATATAGGATCTGGGATTGAAACTCTTTGCGGGTCTCTCGATTTGGGAATTGTAAATGCGGCAGGTAGAGGTATAAACCAGCAGTATCGAGATTGATCCAAAATACAAATCAACATGTCAACCAATTAACTTAATCAACGAGTAAACAAGTCAACCAATCAACCCGTCAACTATTTAACAACTATCAACTTTTATATTGGGAGCTCCTGATGAAAACTTCCATTTGCAATGAACTCTTCGAAGGTTGGGAAATCGAAAAAACCCTCGATTATGCGGCTCAATTAGGTTATGACGGCGTTGAGCTGGCGCCTTTTACCCTGGGGGAGACCGCCTTGGATATCTCAGCCGCCGCAAGAAAACGCATCTGCAAAGCGGCTGAAAAGGCAGGCATTGAGATCGTCGGACTCCATTGGCTGCTGGTAAAGCCGGAGGGCCTGTACATCAACCACCCGGATGCCGCTGTCCGCAAAAAGACCCAAGACTACCTTAAAGCGCTGATCGATCTGTGCGGCGATCTGGGCGGCAAGGTGCTTGTGCATGGATCTCCCCAGCAGCGCAATATCAGGGAGGGATGGGAGCCGCACCAAACTTGGAAACACGCCCGCGAAACCTTTCAGGTTTGTGCCGAAGCAGCGCAATCACGCGATGTTTTCTACTGTCTGGAGGCCCTGACCACGGCGGACACCAATTTCATCAACACCATCGACCAGGCGCTTCGAATGGTCACTGAAATCGATCATCCCAATTTTCAAACCATGCTCGATTGCCGCAGCATCCACGCCAGTTCCGGTTCAGAGCTTCCCACTGTGCTCAAAAGGACGCTTGCAACCGGCAAGTTAAAACACGTACATGTCAACGATCCCAACGGCCGGGGTCCCGGGTTTGGAGACCTGCAGTTCGCCCCGCTGCTCAAGATTCTGCATGAGAGCAATTATCAGGGGTACATCTCTACTGAGGTCTTCGACTTTGCTCCGGATCCCCGGACCATTGCCGCTCGCAGTCTGGGCTATTTGCACGGCATTTTGGAATCACTCGGCGCCAAGGCAAAGCCGGCTAGAGTATTAGCTTCAGCTTAGATTTTAACGGAATTATAACCAATAAAAAAATCTGTGTGAATCTGTGAAAATCCGTGTCCGAAAATATCAAAAAGCTTAAAAGGGTTACATTATGCATACGCTCCTTATTCTAAATCCCGGTCATTTTCACGCCGCCCTGGTATTGCGTGAACGTCATCCAAGTCTTTCAGATGATATCTATGTATATTCGGAACCTGGACCGGACCTGCAACGCTTTGTTGATATCGCTGAATCCTTTAATCACCGACCGATCAATCCCACCCGTTGGAGATTAAACATCTACCGGGGCAACGATGGTCTTGCAAGACTTATCCATGACAAAAAGGGAAATATCGTCGTTCTGGCCGGCCGCAATAACACCAAGATGGAAAACATAAACACCTTAAGCCGGGCAGGTTTCGCGATATTAGCCGATAAACCATGGGTCACAACCCAGGCGGCGCTTCCCTTTTTGCGCGAAACCATGACACCCGGTCGTCCCCTGGCAGTGGACATCATGACCGAGCGATATGAGATCGCAACCCAGCTCCAGAAAGAATTTCTGGCCGAAAAAGATGTTTTCGGTGAAATTCGCATAGACAAAGACACCGGCCCATCGGTTTTCAAAGAATGTGTCCATCATCTTTACAAAATCGTCAATCAAAAACCTTTGGTCCGGCCGGCCTGGTATTTTGATATTGATATCCAGGGTGAAGGTATCGTCGACACCACCATTCACCTGGTGGACATGACCCATTGGATGCTAATTCCCGCAATCCCCATCGATTATGAAAAAGATATCGAGCTGATCGAAGCTCGACGCTGGCCAACCGGCGTCCCGCTGGATAAGTTTGTCAAAATCACCGGCACCCATCAGTTTCCTCAGGCCGCTCAGGCGTATATCAAAGATGATATCCTGAATTATTTCTGTAACGGTGAATTAATTTATCGCCTTCAGGGGATCCCGGTTCATCTGCGAGAAATCTGGAATTTGGAAGAACCGCCGGGGGGCGGTGATACCCACCGCTCTCTCATTAAAGGCACCCGTTCGGATCTTATGATTCGTCAGTTGCCGGAAAATGACTTTAAAACCGAACTACTGATCATACCTCGCGGTCACAGAATTCAGGTTGAAGAAACCGTGCAGGACTGCTTGGGCAAATGGTCTCTCAGGTATCCGGGACTATCTGTAAAGCCGGAAAAAAATGCCTTGCGGA